>CBINDH010000185.1:0-5752 GCA_966249365.1 uncultured Xylanimonas sp.
GCCATCCAGCGGTGGACGACGGTTCCCAGCCCGTACCGGCTCGACCACGCGAGCGGGTTCGTGACGGACTTCGTGCCGCGCGGCTGGGAGTCCGGGCGGGTGCTCACCTGGGCGATCCGTCCCCCGGGAGTCGTCCTGCCGGGGGAGCCCGAGCCCACCCTTCTCGGCATGGTGGGCCTGCACCTCGACGACGCACCGGCGCCGCACCAGTCCGCGGAGTTCGGGTTCTGGATGGCGCCCGAGGCCCGCGGCCGCGGGCTGGTGACGGAGGCGGCGCGGCTCGCCGTCGACTTCGGGCTCGACCCCGAAGGTCTCGGCCTGGCCCGCGCGGAGTGGCGGGCGTTGGTCGGCAACTGGGCGTCGCGCCGCGTGGCGTGGAAGGTCGGGGTGCGGGTCGAGGGGGAGATCCGCGGTCTGCTCGTGCACCGCGGGAGGCGGCTCGACGGGTGGATCGGGACGGTGCTGCCGTCGGACCCTCGCGAGCCCAACGAGCCCTGGCCGGCCGGCGCGCCGACGCCCTAGGAGCGGAAACCCTGTTGCGCGCCGCCGCGGACCCGTGCGAACCTCGACCGGTCCCCGTGGGCGCCGCCCGCACGTGAGAGGGGACGCTCCACGACGCCAAGGACGTGACATGACGGGTCGCCCGACCGCCGCCTGACCGGCGCCGCACCCACCCTCGCACCGCGCGGGGCGGGACGTCGGCGCACCAGCCGACCTTCGGAGACCCCACTCATGCCTTCCCCTTCGGTCGTCCTGCACGACCTCACCTTCGCCTGGCCGGACGGCTCCGCACCGATCGCCCACGTCTCGGGCGCGTTCGGTGCCGGGCGCACCGGGCTCGTCGGGCTCAACGGCGCCGGCAAGTCGACCCTGCTGCGGCTCGTCGCCGGACTGCTCATCCCGACGTCCGGCACGGTCTCGGTGACCGGCGTCGCCGACTACCTCCCGCAGCGCCTCACCCTCGACACGCACCGCACCGTCGCCGACCTCCTCGGCGTCCGCGCCCAGGTCGACGCCGTGCGCGCCATCGCGGACGGGGACGTGCGCGAGGAGCTGTTCGACGTCGTCGGCGACGGATGGGACGCCGAGGAGCGGGCGCGCGCGGCGCTCGCGGCGACCGGGCTGCCCGACGACGTCGACCGCGCCGTCGGCACGCTGTCCGGCGGCGAGGCCGTCCTGGCCGCCGTCACGGGCGTGCGGCTGCGCGGCGCGGACGTCGCGCTGCTCGACGAGCCCACCAACAACCTCGACGGCGCCGCGCGCGAGCGGCTGCACGAGCTGGTGCGCACGTGGCGCGGCGCGCTCGTCGTCGTCTCGCACGACCGCGAGCTGCTCGAGCTCGTCGACGAGACGGCGGAGCTTCGCGCGGGCGCGCTCGAGACGTTCGGCGGCACGTACGCGCAGTACGAGGCGTACCTCGCGGCGCAGCAGGAGGCCGCCCGGCGTGCGCTGCGGGACGCGGAGGCGACCCTGCGGCGCGAGAAGGCCGAGCGGATCAAGCTGCAGGAGCGCATCGCGCACTCGGAGCGCCGGGGTCGGCAGGACGTGGCCGACGCCCGGTACGTCAAGGCGGCGATCAACGACCGTCGCAACTCCGCCGAGAAGTCGCAGGCCGCCCGCCGCGGGCAGGCGGGCGCCAAGGAGGAGGCCGCCCGTGCCGCCGTCGAGGCCGCGGGACGTGCCGTGCGCGACGACGACCGCATCGTCGTCGACCTGCCCGACCCCGGCGTCGGCACGGGTCGTCGCCTCGCGGTGCTGCGCGGCCCGGCGGGCGGAGAGCACGTCGTCCAAGGACCGGAGCGGGTCGCGCTCACGGGTGCGAACGGATCCGGCAAGACGACGATGCTCGACAAGCTCGTCGGCGGCGACGGGCTGCTCACCGACCGGGTCGGCTACCTGCCCCAACGCCTCGACCTGCTCGACGACGACGACACGGTGCTCGACGCGGTGCGCGCCGGGGCGCCGGACGTCCCGCCGGGCGTGCTGCGGGGACGGCTCGCCCGGTTCCTCGTGCGCGGCGACGCCGTGGACCGGCCGGTCGCGACGCTCTCGGGCGGCGAACGGTTCCGGGTGACGCTCGCCCGGCTGCTGCTCGCGGACCCGCCGGCGCAGCTCCTCGTGCTCGACGAGCCCACCAACAACCTGGACCTCGCCTCGGCCGACCGGCTGGTCGAGGCGCTGGGCGCCTACCGCGGTGCGCTGCTCGTGGTGAGCCACGACCGGGCGTTCCTCGACCGGCTCGGGCTCGACGCCGAGGTGGCGATCGAGCACGGCACGCTGCGGCGCGTGTTCTAGGCGGACGGTGTTGGATGGCCGGGTGACCCGTTTCGACGAGCCCTCGCCCCTGCCCTACGAGCTGCCGGACTTCGCGGCGATCAGCCCCGACGACCTCGAACCGGCGATCGTCGCCGGGATGGCCGCCCAGCGTGCCGAGATCGACGCGATCGTGGCGGACCTGGCCGCACCGAGCGTCGTCAACACCCTGGAGGCCCTCGAGCGCTCGGGCCAGGTGCTGCACCGCGTGCTCACGGTGTTCCACAACCAGCTCGCGGCCGACGCCACGCCGTTCCTGGAGGACCTCGACGAGCGGCTCGCCCCGCAGCTCGCCGCACACCGCGACGCGATCCTCATGGACCGCGCGCTCTACGCGCGCCTGTCGGCGCTCGAGGGGACCGACCTCGAGCCCGACCAGGCGTGGCTGCTGCGCCGTCGGCTCCTCGATGCGCGCCGCGCGGGCGTCGAGCTGTCAGACGACGAGCAGGCGGCGCTGCGTGACCTCAACGGCCGGCTGACCACGCTCGAGTCGCAGTTCGGGCGCAGGCTGCTGGCCGGTGCCAACGCCGCCGCCGTGCTCGTGACGTCCGAGGAGGAGCTCGCGGGGCTCGCGGACGACGCCAGGGCGGGTGCCCGGGCGGCCGCCGAGACACGCGGGGCAGAGGGCTGGCTGCTCGAGATGCAGCTCCCGACGCACCAGAACGTCGTCGCCGCGCTCGCGAACCGCGAGGTGCGCGAGCGGGTCCAGCGCGCGTCTGAGTCGCGCGGTGCGGACGGCTCCGAGCACGACACGCGCGCGGTGCTGCTCGAGATCGTGCGGCTCCGCGCCGAGCGGGCCCGCCTGCTCGGATACCCGCACCACGCCGCGTACGTGGCCGAGGACGCCACGGCGGCGACGCCCGAGGCGGTCGAGGAGATGCTGGCCCGGCTCGCACCGCCGGCGGTCGCGAACGCGCGCGCCGAGGCGGCCGACCTCACCGCCGCCCTCCAGGCCGACCACCCCGGGGAGCAGCTGCGCGCCTCGGACTGGGCGTACTACGCCGAACGGGTCCGCAAGGAGCGCTTCGCGCTCGACGACGCCACGCTGCGCCCGTACCTCGAGCTGGAGCGCGTGCTGCACGAGGGTGTCTTCAAGGCCGCGCACCAGCTGTTCGGCCTGTCGTTCGTCGAGCGTCCGGACCTGGTCGGCTACCACCCGGACGTGCGCGTCTGGGAGGTCTTCGACGGCGAGAGCGGCCTCGGGCTCTTCCTGGGCGACTTCTACACGCGCGAGTCGAAGCGCGGCGGTGCCTGGATGAACAACCTCGTCGACCAGAACCACCTGCTGGGCCAGCGGCCCGTCGTCGTCAACAACCTCAACATCGTCAAGCCGCCGCCCGGGCGCCCGACGCTGCTCGTGTGGGACGAGGTCATCACGCTGTTCCACGAGTTCGGCCACGCGCTGCACGGCCTGCTGTCGGATGTCCGCTACCCGTCGCAGTCCGGCACCGAGGTGCCGCGCGACTTCGTCGAGTACCCGTCGCAGGTCAACGAGATGTGGGCGTGGGAGCCGGAGATCCTCGAGTCCTACGCCGTGCACCACGAGACGGGCGAGCCGATGCCGCGCGCGTGGGTCGACGCCATGCTCGCGAGCCGCCAGCTCGGCGAGGGGTTCGCCACGACCGAGTACCTCGCCGCCGCCCTGCTCGACCAGGCGTGGCACCGTCTGGCCCCCGAGGAGGTGCCCACGTCGGTCGACGACGTCGTGCCGTTCGAGCAGGCGGCGCTGGCCGCCGCGGGCGTGGACTTCGCGCCCGTGCCGCCGCGCTACCGCACCACGTACTTCAACCACGTCTTCGGGTCCGGGTACGCGGCCGCGTACTACTCCTACATCTGGTCCGAGGTGCTCGACGCCGACACCGTGCGCTGGTACGAAGAGCACGGCGGCCTGTCGCGGGAGAACGGCGAGGCGTTCCGTCGCACGCTGCTCGCGCGCGGCGGGTCGCAGGACCCGTTGCAGTCCTTCCGCGACCTGCGGGGCCGTGACGCCGACATCGCTGCGCTGCTCGAGAGACGGGGGCTCACCGCATGACCATCGCGTCCGACGAGGTCGCCAGGATCTGCCAGGACCTGCTGCGCATCGACACGTCCAACTACGGCGACGACTCCGGGCCGGGGGAGCGCGCCGCCGCCGAGTACGTCGCCGGGCTGCTCACCGACGTCGGGCTCGACGTCGAGGTCTTCGAGTCGCAGCCCGGCCGCACGTCCGTGGTGACGCGCCTCGAGGGCAGCGACCCGTCGCGCCCCGCGCTGGTCCTGCACGGCCACACCGACGTCGTGCCCGCGCGGGCCGCCGACTGGAGCGTGGACCCGTTCGCGGGCGAGGAGATCGACGGGCTGCTGTGGGGTCGCGGCGCCGTCGACATGAAGGACATGGACGCGATGATCCTGTCCGTCGTGCGGCAGTACGTGCGCGAGGGCCGCAAGCCCGCCCGCGACGTGGTGGTCGCGATGTTCGCCGACGAGGAGGCGGGCGGCGTGCACGGCGCCCAGTGGGCGGTGAGGAACCGCCCCGAGCTCTTCGAGGGGGCGACCGAGGCCATCAGCGAGGTGGGCGGGTTCTCCGTCGACGTCGGCGGGACGCGCGCGTACCTGCTCCAGACGGCGGAGAAGGGCCTCGCGTGGCTGCGCCTGGTCGCCGACGGACGCGCGGGGCACGGCTCGGCCGTCAACCACGACAACGCGGTCACCCTCCTTGCCGAGGCGGTCGCACGCATCGGGCGCCACCAGTGGCAGTACACGCTCACGCCCACGGTCGAGCGGCTCCTGCGCGGGGTCGCGGACCTCACGGGCCTGCGGTTCGACGCCGAGGATCCGGCGGCGATCGACACGCTCGTCCGGGCGCTCGGCCCGGCGGCCGCCTTCGTCGGAGCCACCGTGCGGCACACCGCGAACCCCACCCAGCTCGACGCCGGGTACAAGGCCAACGTCATCCCCGGCCAGGCGACGGCGGCGGTCGACGTGCGGCTGCTGCCCGGGTACGAGGAGGAGGGCATGGCCACCCTCCGCGAGCTGGCCGGCCCGGACGTCCGCATCGAGCCCATCCACGAGGACGTCGCGCTCGAGGTGCCGTTCGCCGGGTCGCTCGTCGACGCGATGGTCGACGCCGTCGTGGCCGAGGACCCGGGGTCCGTCGTGCTGCCCTACACGCTCTCGGGCGGCACCGACAACAAGTCGCTGTCCCGGTTGGGCATCACCGGCTACGGGTTCGCGCCGCTGCGCCTGCCCTCCGACCTCGACTTCGTGGGGATGTTCCACGGCGTCGACGAGCGCGTCCCCGTCGAGGCACTGAAGTTCGGCACGCGGGTGCTGGACCGGCTGCTCGCGACCTGCTGACGGGGTCTCGACCGGGGGCGACCACCCCCCCCCCGCGGGCCCCCACCAGACCCCCCCCACACCGGGGCGGCGCCCCTCAAGACCCCGCGCCGCCCCCCCCCCC
>CBINDH010000186.1:0-5696 GCA_966249365.1 uncultured Xylanimonas sp.
GCACCGTCCTGTTCAGCTCGCACATCCTCGAGGAGGTCGAGCAGCTCGCGAACCACGTCGAGGTGCTCGTCGCCGGGCGCCACGCCGCGTCGGGCGACTACCGCGAGATCCGCCGCCTCATGACCGACCGGCCGCACCAGTACACGATCACGTCCGACGGCAACCGCGCCCTCGCGGCCGCGCTGGTGGCGGACCGGTCGACGTCGGCGGTCAACCTCGACGGGGACACCCTGCGCGTCGAGGCCACCGAGTTCCTGCGCTTCGCCGAGCTGCTCCCCCGCGTCGCCCGCGACGCCGGCGTGCGGCTGTACGAGGTCACGCCCGTGGACGAGTCGCTCGAGAGCGTCTTCTCCTACCTGGTCCAGGCCTGAGGAGGGCCCCACGTGAACCGCACCATCGTCCGACTCGCCGCCCGCGCGATCCTCGGGGGCCGGCGCGTCTGGCTGCTCGGCGTGCTCGCCCTGGTCCTCGTCGCGATCGGCGTCGGCACCCGGCTGCTCGTGCCCGACTCCCCCGAGGCCTCGCTCAACGCCCTGCAGGCCATCGCGTTCGGGACGTTCCTGCCGCTGTTCGGGCTCATCGTGGGCACCGGCGTGATCGGTCCCGAGATCGACGACGGGTCGATCGTCCACCTGCTGTCCAAGCCCGTCTCCCGGCACACCATCGTCCAGAGCAAGCTCGCGGTGGCGCTGCTCGCGATTCTCGGCTTCGCCGTCGCGCCCGTGGTTCTCGCCGCGGCGTTCATCGGCGCGGAGGCGAGCACCGTGGTCGCGTTCGGCGTCGGCGCGCTGTGCGCCGGGGTCGTGTACTGCGTGCTGTTCCTGCTGCTGGCGATCATCACGCGGCACGCCGTGATCATCGGCCTCGTGTACGCGCTCGTGTGGGAGTCCCTCGTCGGCTCCCTGATCCCCGGCGCCCGCAACGTCAGCGTCCAGCAGTGGGCGCTGTCGGTGACCGGTTCGATCGCGCCCGACGGCGTCGTCACGCCCCACGTGGGGCTCGGCCTCGCGTGGGTGCTCATCGCGGCCGTCGTCGTGCTCGGCACCTGGTACGCGGGCACTCGTCTGCGGGTGCTCGTCCTCGCCTCCGAGGACTGACCCGGGCAAGCGAAGAGGCCCCGTCCGACTGGACGGGGCCTCTTCGTTCGGTGCGCCATCAGGGACTCGAACCCCGAACCCGCTGATTAAGAGTCAGCTGCTCTGCCAATTGAGCTAATGGCGCGCAACGGGGAGAAACGCTACCAGGCGTGTGCCGCCGGAGTGAAACCGAGCCCCTGTGACGCCCATAACAGCCACGTCCTGGCAGGTCAGAGGTACAAACCGGTGGCCTCGCCCGTCGGCGCCGACTGGCTCACGCCGTGCACGTCCCGCTCGCGCAGCAGCACGTAGTCGGTCCCGCCGACCTCGACCTCGGCGCGCTCCTCCGGGTCGAAGAGCACCCGGTCCCCCACCGTGACCTGGCGGACGTGCTCGCCCTTGGCGACGACGACGGCCCACGCGAGCCGCTTCGGCCCGACGGCGGTCGCGGGGATGACCAGGCCCGCCGACGACTGCCGCTCGGCGGCGTCGACCTCGGGCTGCACGAGCAACCGGTCGAAGAGCATGCGGATCGGGATGTCAGGGGTCGACGGCTGTGGTGCGGTGGTGCTCACGGGGCAACGGTAGGCGATTCGACTGTCCCGAGTTGTCGTTCTCGGTCAGGATCACGTCATGACCGAGATCGAGGAGCCCCTCGCCGGCGGGAACGTCAACGCCGTGGTCCGGGTCGGCGACACGGTGCGCCGCACGGCCGGTCCCTGGACCCCGACCGTCCACGCGCTGTTGGCCTGGGTCCGCGCGCACGGCGTCGACGGCGTCCCCGCTCCCCTGGGCATCGACGCGCAGGGTCGGGAGATGCTCGGCTACCTGCCCGGGGTCATCGGCGAGTGGCACCCCCGCGGCTGGGAGTGGGCGCCGTCGGTGCTCCGGGACGCGGCCGGGCTGCTGCGGGCCTGGCACGACGCGAGCGCCGGGTTCCCCCGTGCCGGGGCGACGTGGCGGCTCGACGCGCACGAGCCGGCCGAGGTGATCTGCCTCAACGACTGCGCGCCCTACAACATGGTGGGCGGACCGGACGGGCTGGTCGGCTTCATCGACGTCGACATGGCCTCCCCCGGCCCGCGGGTGCGCGACCTCGCCTACCTGGCGTACCGGCTGTGCCCCTTCGCGCAGGACGCGACCCCGCCCGCGGACGCCGACCCGCACGCGCGGCTGGAGGCGCTGCTGACGGCCTACGGCGACGGCGCCCCCGCGCCCGCCGACGTCCTCGCCGCGATCCCGCCCCGCCTGCTCGAGCTGGCGGCGTTCACCGACGCCCGCGCGGAGGCGACCGGACGGTCCGACCTGTCGGAGCACGCGGTCATGTACCGGCGGGACGCCGCGCGCCTCAAGCGCCTCCTCGACTGAACGCCGCCCGGGCCTGCGGTTAGGCTCGCGAGGAACCACACCCCCGACCTTGGAGCTCCCGTGCCTCGTCTCGCCGTCGGTGACACCGCCCCCGGACTCGACCTGCCCGCCGCCGACGGTTCTCGGTTCTCGCTGGCGGCCGTCCTCGCCGAGCCCGGCCGCCGCGGCGTCGTCGTCTACTTCTACCCCGCCGCGATGACTCCCGGGTGCACCACCGAGGCGTGCGACTTCCGCGACTCGCTCGCGTCGCTCCAGGGTGCGGGCTACGCCGTCGTCGGCGTCTCTCCCGACGGTGTCGACAAGCTCGCGAAGTTCGTCGAGCGCGACCGGCTCACGTTCCCGCTGGTGTCCGACGCCGACCACGCCGTCGCCGACGCGTACGGCGCGTGGGGCGTGCGCAAGCTCTACGGCAAGGACGTCACGGGGATCATCCGCTCGACCGTCGTCGTCGGGCCGGACGGCCGTGTCGAGGTCGCGCAGTACAACGTCAAGGCGACGGGGCACGTCGCGCGGCTGCGCAAGGCGCTCGGCATCGACTGACGCGCGCCCGCACGCCTGCGGGAGAACCGTCTAGGCTGGCCGCGCGCGCGTGTCGAAACTGGCAGCCGAGCCGGGTTTAGGTCCCGGTGTCCTCACGGACGTGCGGGTTCGAGTCCCGTCGCGCGCACCCATCGCTGTTCGCCGAGATGGCAGTATCGGTCGCTTCCCGCTCCCGCGAACCGACGGAAAATGCCATCTCGGCGACGGTCGGTCAGTGCGAGCGGGTGACGTGCGTGCAGATGCACACCTTGTTGCCCTCCGGGTCCGCCAGGACCACGAACCGCGGCGCCTGCGCCTCCGAGACGAGGCTCCCGCCCGCTGCGAGCCCGGCGGCGATGCGCCGTTCGGCCTCCTCGGGCGGGACGCGGACGTCGATGTGGAACCGTTGGCGCGGCTCGGCGTGCGGGTCGGTGTCCTGGAACCAGAGGGTCGGCGTGACGCCGTACGGGTCGACGATCTCGTCGTCCTGCGCGCCGTCCACCAGGGCGAGGACGGCCTTCCAGAACTCCTTGGCGGCGGCGCGGTCGGCGGTGTCGAGCGCGATCTCGATGCGCTCGATCGTCACCGGCTCCGCGTGCACCCCGAGGTCCGCGGCGGCGGCGCTGATCTGCCGGGCGAGGTCGACGTCGCGCTGCGTCTTGCCGCCGGCGTCGCGGCTCGTCAGCAGCACGTGCACCCAGCCGGCGGTCAGCGTGACGTCGGGATGGTGGCCGGCGGCCTCGGCGGCCGCACCGATCCGCTCGACGAGCCGCAGGCCCGTGGCGAAGTCGCCGGTGCGGAACCGGGCCTCCAGCGCGTGATACATGGACCGCCAGTCGGGCAGGCCCATCGCCGTGATCTGGTCACCGCTCAGCAGGACGTCGGGCTCCATCCGCCCACTGTGCCACCGCCGCGGCGTGCGCCGCTCAGTTGCTGCCCGCGGCGTCCTGCGCGATCGCCTCGCGCACCTCGTTCATGTCGAGCGCCTTGACCGCGTCGACGACCTGCTGCAGCGACGCCGGCGGCAGCGCCCCCGGCTGCGAGAACACGAGGATGCCCTCGCGGAACGCCATGAGCGTCGGGATCGACGTGATGCCCGCGGCCGCCGCGATGCGCTGCTGCGCGTCGGTGTCGATCTTGCCGTGGACGACGTCGGGGTTGGTCTCCGACGACTTCTCGAAGACGGGCGCGAACTGGCGGCACGGCGGGCACCAGGTGGCCCAGAAGTCGACGAGGACGATGTCGTTGCTCTCGACGGTCTCGCGGAAGGTCTCGTCGGTCAGCTCGACGGTGGCCATGGGGTGGTTCCTCTCGATCGGTACGCCCACAGCAGCACCGAAGGATGCCCAGGTATTCCCCGCGCGTGCGAGGATCGCCCCGTGACCGCCTCCGCTGAGCTACCTCCCCCGCCCGACGACTGGGAGCCGCCGGCACCGAGCCCGTCAGGCTGGCTGACGCCCGAGGAGCTCGAGGCCGTCCGCGCTCACCTGCCGCTGCTGTACGTCGACGCCGTCCCCGTCCGCGTCGACGAGTCGGGCGACGTCGTCGCCGTCGGGCTGCTCCTGCGCGTCGGCGAGCAGGGCCTGACCCGGTCGCTCGTCTCGGGTCGCGTGCTCTACCACGAGCGGGTCCGCGACGCCCTGCTGCGCCACCTGGAGAAGGACCTCGGCCCGGTCGCGCTGCCCCGCGTGCCCGCGTCGCCGCAGCCGTTCACCGTCGCGGAGTACTTCCCGACGCCGGGCATCACCTCGTTCACCGACCCGCGGCAGCACGCCGTGGCGCTCGCCTACGTCGTCCCGGTCAGCGGCGACTGCCGCCCGCAGCAGGACGCGCTCGACATCGTGTGGCTCACGCCCGAGGAGGCGTGCGCGGACACCGTGCAGGCCGAGTTCGTGGGCGGCCAGGGTGCCCTGGTCAAGCAGGCGATGGCCTGGGTGGGTCGCCTCAGCTGAGCTCGAGCGTCGGCCAGTCCGCGAGGTCCTCACGCATGCGGCGGTCGTGCGTCGCGACGACGACGGCGGCGCTGGTCCGCGCGAGGGCGCGCGTGAGCTCGTCGACGAGGTCGATCGACAGGTGGTTCGTCGGCTCGTCGAGGATGAGCAGGTGCGGAGCCGCGAGCAGGGTGCGCGCCAGCTCGAACCGGCGGCGCTGACCCGCCGACAGCTCCGCGAGAGGCCGGTCGAGGTCCTCCTCCGCGAGCAGCCCGAGCGCCGCGACGGGGATGACGTGGTCGGGGTCGAGCTCGCCGCGCGACAGCAGGGCCAGCGCCTCGTTGGCCGCGGCGTCGAACCCGGTGAGCGTGCGCGGGTCGTCCAGACCGCGCCCGACGATGGGCGCGTTCTCCTGCCCGACGACGCCGACGCGCAGCCCGTCGATCACGGACCGGGTGCCGCGCGCGAGCGCCAGACGACCGGACAGCACACCGAGCAGGGTGGACTTCCCGGTGCCGTTGGCCCCGACGACGAGGAGGCGACCCGCGGGCGGGACAGCGATGCGCGTCCCCGGCAGGTCGAGCCGCACCTGCTGGGTGAGCAGCACCGGCTGGTTGAGCTCGTCGGAACCACCGGGCTGTGCGCGGGGCCCAGCGGTTTCGACAGGCTCGACCAGCAGGGCGTCGCCCACGACCAGCGGGTTGCGCACCTCGATCAGCGGCAGCGACGGGTCCCAGCCCGGGTTCAGCGACGGCAGGGCGGGGAACCGCAGCTCGAGCGGCGGGACCGGCACCTCGACGGC
>CBINDH010000187.1:0-5638 GCA_966249365.1 uncultured Xylanimonas sp.
CCCCCGCCGCGGGCGCGGCCCGCCCCCGGGCGGGGGCCCGGGGCCTCTCGCACGTTCGGGGTCAGCTCAGTCGATCGACATGACCGTGAGCTGCGTGTGGATGCGCAGACGCAGCGCCTCGGGCGCACGCTCGACGCACGAGCGCTTCACGAGCTGCTTGACCAGCTCCTCGGCGCTGAGCTCGGCCAGGCACGGCGCGCAGTGCGCGAGGTGGTCGCGCATACGCTGCTCGTCGGCGGGCGTCATCTCCGAGTCGAGGTACTCGTTGAGGTGCACGAGCGCATGCTCGCACTCGCTCTCACCTTCGATCTCGTGCGGGATCGGCTCGCTCACTTCGTACCTCCGTGCGTCTGCGCCGGGACGTCGGCGGGCAGCAGGCCACGCTCCACCGCGTAGTCGGCCAGCAGCTCGCGGAGCTGCTTGCGGCCGCGGTGCAGACGGGACATCACCGTCCCGATCGGGGTGCCCATGATCTCGGCGATCTCCTTGTAGGGGAATCCTTCGACGTCGGCGTAGTAGACGACCATGCGACGGTCCTCCGGGAGCGCGGCCAGGGCGCGCTTCACGTCGGAGTCCGGCAGGTGGTCGAGCGCCTCGACCTCGGCCGACCGCAGGCCGGAGGACGTGTGCGACGCCGCGCGGGCGATCTGCCAGTCCTCGACCTCTTCCGCCTGCGACTGCTGCGGCTCGCGCTGCTTCTTGCGGTAGTTGTTGATGAAGGTGTTCGTCAGGATCCGGTACAGCCACGCCTTGAGGTTGGTCCCGGGGCGGTACTGGTGGAACGCGGCGAACGCCTTCGCGAACGTCTCCTGCACCAGGTCCTCGGCGTCCGCGGGGTTGCGCGTCATGCGCAGCGCCGCCGAGTAGAGCTGGTCGAGGTGCATCAGCGCGTCACGCTCGAAGCGTTCCGCACGAGCCGCAGGCGTCTCGCCCTCCGGGGCGCGCTCGGTGCCGTCGTCGTCGACGACGGCGTCTTCGGTCGGCCGGCCGGTCAGGTCTTCGCTCATCGCGCCCGAGCCTAGTCCCTGCCCGACCGCGGGGCTGGGCCAGGTGCCGTCGAAGGTGCCCGGCTTGCGCACGCCGTCGACCTGTGACGGGAGCGCGAACAACGGCACGTCCTCGACGGGCGAGGCTGTCTCGAGGGGGTGGGGTGCGTACGACATCGTTCTGGGGAACACCCGAAGGCGCCGGGTACATTCCCGCGCGGCCCCGTGAGGTCGCCGGGACGCGCGGCACACGCCGGATGCAAGCGAGCCCGGCCGGTGCCAAGGTGGGGGCATGCTGCTGCGCCGACTCGCTCGTCCCCTGCTGGCCGCACCCTTCGTGTACGACGGCGTGCAGGCCGCCATCCATCCGGCCGAGCACGTCGAGGCCGCACGAGGCCTGACGGACACGGTGACCGACCGGCTCGGCGTCACGAGGCTCAGCGACGACAAGCTGACGCTCGCCGTGCGCGTGCACGGCGGTCTGACGGCGGTCCTCGGCGTCGCGCTCGCCGCCGGGTTCTTCCCGCGCACCGCGTCGCTCCAGCTCGCCGCGCTGACCGCGCCGCTGGCCGTCGTGCACCAGCCGTTCGCCTCGAAGGGACCCGCACGCGCCGAGACGACCGGTCGGTTCGTCCGCGCCATCGGCTACGTGGGCGCCGCGCTCATCGCCGGCGTCGACACCGAGGGCAAGCCCGGGATGTCGTGGCGCGTGAGCCAGGCGCGCAAGAAGGCCGCGGCCAAGGTCGAGTCAGTCCGCCACGGCGACTGAACGCCACGAGCGACGCCGGGCCCCCGGCACGGCCGCGGACGTCCCGGCGGCCCTCAGGACAGCCCGGATACCCTGGGCGCATGACGTCGACCTCCCCCGCTGACCTCGCCGCCGCCCCCGTCTGGGAGGCGCCGCGCGCCGACCGCCCCCTCGCGGCGCGCGTCGAGATCCCCGGGTCGAAGTCGCTGACCAACCGCCTGCTCGTGCTCGCCGCGCTCGCCGACGGGCCCGGTGTCCTGCGCGGGGCGCTGCGGTCGCGCGACGCCGACCTGATGATCGGGGCGCTGCGCTCGCTCGGCGTCGGCGTCGTCGAGGGCGAGACGCCCTCGACCCTGCACGTCACGCCCGGTCCGATCGTCGGCGACGTCGACGTCGACTGCGGCCTCGCCGGGACCGTCATGCGGTTCCTGCCCCCGGTCGCGGCGCTGGCCGACGGCCCCGTCCGCTTCGACGGCGACCCGCACGCACGAGTCCGCCCGATGCTGCCCGTGCTCGCCGCCCTGCGCGCGCTGGGCGTCGAGGTCACGGGGCCCACCGACGCGTTCCCGGCCACGCTGCCCTTCACCGTGGCCGGGCGCGGCGGGCTCCGCGGCGGCCACGTCGACGTCGACGCGTCGGCGTCGTCGCAGTTCGTCTCGGGGCTGCTGCTCGCCGCCGCACGCTTCGAGCAGGGGCTGTCGCTGCGGCACATCGGCACCACCCTGCCGAGCCTGCCCCACATCGAGATGACGGTGGCCACGCTGCGCGAGGCCGGCGTCGTCGTCGACGACTCGCGCGACGGCATCTGGGTCGTCGAGCCCGGGCCGATCGCGGCGCGCGACGTGCGCGTCGAGCCCGACCTGTCCAACGCCGCCCCGTTCCTCGGCGCCGCCCTGGTCGCGGGCGGCTCGGTGTCCATCCCGGGGTGGCCGGCCGAGACGACCCAGCCCGGCGCGCTCGTGCCGGGTCTGCTCGAGCAGATGGGCGGGACCGCCTCGCTCGCCGACGGCGTCCTGACCGTCACGGGCGACGGCACGATCCACGGCATCGACGTCGACCTGCACGCCGCGGGCGAGCTCGCCCCGAACATCGCCGCGCTGGCCGCGCTGGCCGACTCCCCCAGCCGCCTGCGCGGCATCGCCCACCTGCGCGGCCACGAGACCGACCGCCTGGCGGCGCTCGCCACCGAGATCACCCGGCTCGGCGGGCAGGCCGAGGAGACCCGCGACGGCCTCGTCATCACCCCGCGCCCGCTGCACGGCGGCGTGTGGCGCACCTACGCCGACCACCGCATGGCGACGTCGGGCGCGCTGCTCGGGCTGCGCGTGCCGGGCGTGCAGGTCGAGAACGTCGAGACGACGTCCAAGACGCTCCCCGGGTTCGCCTCCATGTGGGCCGGCATCCTGTGACGGGCGGGCGCTGATGGCACGGGGCCGGCACGCCGGCAGCCGGCGTCACCCCGGGGCGGCGCCGAGCGCTCGCGGCCACGGGGGCGGCTTCCGCGGCCGGGTTCCCGACGAGGACGACCGTTCCTTCGAGCGGCCCAGCAAGCGCGGCAGCCGCCCGCGCAGCAAGCAGCGCCCCGAGCACGCGGACGCCGTCGTCGGCTTCGTGACGGGCGTCGACCGCGGCCGGTACACCCTCCTCGTCGACGAGGGCCTGCCCGGCGAACGCTCCGTCCTCGCGATGAAGGCGCGCGAGCTGGCCCGCACGCGCGTCGTCGTCGGCGACCGTGTCGACGTCGTCGGCGACACCTCGGGCGACAAGGACACGCTGGCGCGCATCGTCCGGATCACCGAGCGCACGTCCGTGCTGCGCCGGACCGCGGACGACACCGACCCGTACGAGCGCATCGTCGTCGCGAATGCCGACCAGCTCGTCATCGTCACCGCACTCGCCCAGCCCGAGCCGCGCACCGGGATGATCGACCGGGCCGCGATCGCGGCGTACGACGCCGGGATGGACGTGCTGCTCTGCCTGACCAAGTCCGACCTTGCTCCCGCCGACGAGCTGCGCGGACTCTACGAGCCGCTGGGCGTCAAGGTCGTCGTGACGGGCCCCGCTCCCGGCGCGGACCCTGGTACCGGCTCGCGCGCCCTCGACCCCGACGACGTCGAGGCCGTCCGGGACCTGCTCCGCGGGCGCGTGGCGGTGTTCCTCGGGCACTCCGGGGTCGGGAAGTCGACGCTCGTCAACGCGCTCGTGCCGGGCGCCGGCCGCGCGACCGGGCACGTCAACGACGTCACCGGGCGTGGCAGGCACACGTCGACGTCCGCGGTCGCGCTGCGCCTGCCGGGCCGCGACGGCTGGGTCGTCGACACGCCGGGAGTGCGCTCCCTCGGGCTCGCGCACGTCGAGGTCGAGCACGTGCTGGCCGCGTTCGAGGACCTCGACGAGGCCGCGGAGCAGTGCCCGCGCGGCTGCACGCACCTTGCCGACGCACCCGACTGCGCGCTCGACGACTGGGTCGAGGCGGCCCCGGACGACGAGGCGCGGGCGACACGCGAGGCCCGGCTGACGAGCTTCCGCCGGGTCCTGGCCTCCCGCACCGCTAGCGTGGGAGCGTGAACCCCACTCGCACGTACGAGGACGACCTGCGACTGGCGCACGTCATCGCCGACCAGGTCGACGCCCTGACGATGGACCGCTTCCGCGCCCTCGACCTGCACGTCGAGACCAAGCCGGACAACACGCCCGTCTCCGACGCCGACAAGGCCGCGGAGGAGTTCATCCGCGCCCAGCTCAAGCGCGCCCGCACGCGTGACGCGATCGTCGGCGAGGAGTACGGCTCCGCGGGCAACGGCGCCCGGCGCTGGATCATCGACCCGATCGACGGCACCAAGAACTTCGTGCGCGGCGTGCCCGTGTGGGCCACGCTCATCGCGCTCGCCGACGGCGAGGAGGTCGTCGTGGGCCTGGTGTCCGCGCCGGCGCTCGGGCGGCGCTGGTGGGCGGCGAAGGGCTCGGGAGCCTGGACGGGGCGGTCGCTGTCGTCGGCCACGCGGATGTCCGTCTCGGGGGTCACGCGGCTCGAGGACGCCTCCTTCAGCTACTCGTCGCTCGACGGCTGGGAGGAGCGCGACAAGCTCGACGGGTTCCTCGACCTGACGCGCCGCTGCTACCGCACGCGCGGGTACGGCGACTTCTGGTCGTACATGCTGGTCGCCGAGGGTGCGGCAGACCTCGCGGCGGAACCGGAGCTCGAGGTGTACGACATGGCGGCCCTCGTGCCCATCGTGACCGAGGCCGGCGGCCGCTTCACGGCGCTCGACGGCACGCCGGGGCCCTGGGGCGGCAACGCGGTGGCCACGAACGGGCACCTGCACGCGGAGACGCTCGTCTACCTCGGCTGAGCGGGGCTACCTCGGCTGAGCGGGGCTGCCTCGGCGGAGAGCGGGGACCCGGTCCGCGCTACGGGCGCGGGATCGCGCGCAGCTCGGTCGGGTCGTACCAGAGCAGGTCGCGGTCGGTCACGCGCTGGATCGCGTCGTCGAGGCGCGCCTCGGCGTCGGGCGCGTCGCTGACGGCGAGGGCCAGCACGTCGCGCACGTCGTCGGCGGCAGGCGGCTCGTCCACGTGCACCGCGACGATCTGCGTGCCTGGCACGTCGCGGGTCACGCGCACCCCGGACGCCGCGGCGTCGGCACCGTGCGCCGCGAGCACGACGTCGTCGGGCACCTCGACGGTGACCACGACGCGCAGCGGGACGGCGTCCGCCGCGCTGGCGACCTGCAGCAACGAGTCGTGCGCGGCGGCGAGAAACGCGTGCCACTCGAGCCCCTCGTCGTCCTCCTCGGGGAGCGACTGCTCCAGTGCCGGCGTCACCGCGTGCGCCCCGCGTCCGGGGACGGTCCAGGTGGCCGCCGTCGCGGGGGCTTTCGCCGGCGTCGCGGGCGCGCTTTAT
>CBINDH010000188.1:0-5584 GCA_966249365.1 uncultured Xylanimonas sp.
GGCTCGAAGAAGATGACCGGGTCCGGCGAGGCCACGGCCGCGCGGATCATGTCGTAGGCGTCCTGCGGCGTCGACGGGGAGACGACGCGAAGCCCGGCCGTGTGCGCGAACAGCACCTCGGGGCTCTCGGAGTGGTGCTCGACCGCCCCGATGCCGCCGCCGAACGGGATGCGGACGACCACGGGCACGGTGAGGCGCCCGCGCGAGCGGTAGTGCATCTTGGAGAGCTGCGTGGTGATCTGGTCGAACGCGGGGAACACGAACCCGTCGAACTGGATCTCGCAGACGGGCCGGTAGCCGCGCAGCGCGAGGCCGATGGCCGACCCGACGATGCCGGACTCCGCGAGCGGCGAGTCGACCACGCGGTCCTCGCCGAACTCGGCCTGCAGGCCGTCGGTGATGCGGAAGACGCCGCCGAGCTTGCCGATGTCCTCGCCCATGAGGAGCGTCTTGGGGTCGCCGGCGAGCACCGCGCGCAGGCCGAGAGTGATGGCCTTGGCGAAGGTGATCGTCTGGGTGCCGGTCGGCACGGCGTCGGTGCGTGCGGGGGTCTGCGTGGTCGCGGTCATCGTGCGCCCTCCGTCTCGTCCTCGTACTCGGCCAGCCACGCGGCCTCGTCGGCGACGGTCGCGTGGGGTGTGGCGTACACGTGCTCGAACATCGCCGACGTCGGCGGCGCGCCGAGGCGGCGGGTCTCGACGCGGATGCGCTCGGCGAGCGCGTCCGCCTCGGCCTCGACGCCGTCGAGCCACGTCTGGTCCCACTGACCGTCGGCCTTGAGCAAGGCCTCGAGCCGGTCGAGCGGGTCGCGCCGGCGCCAGTACTCCTCCTCCTCGCGCGAGCGGTAACGGGTCGGGTCGTCCGACGTCGTGTGCGCGCCCATGCGGTAGGTGAAGGCCTCGACGAGGGTGGGGCCGCCACCCGAGTGCGCCCGCTCGATCGCCTCGAGGGTGACGGCGTAGCAGGCGAGCACGTCGTTGCCGTCGACGCGCACGGACGGGATGCCGTAGCCCAGCCCGCGGTCCGCGAGCGGCACCCGCGTCTGGCGGGTCGTGGGCTCGGAGATGGCCCACTGGTTGTTCTGCAGGTAGAACACGGTCGGCGCGTTGTTCACGGCCGCGAACACCATGGCCTCGTGGACGTCGCCCTGCGAGGTGGTGCCGTCGCCGAAGTACACGACGACGGCGGTGTCGCGGGTGGGGTCGCCCGTGCCGACGAGGCCGTCGCGCTGGACGCCCATCGCGTACCCGGTGGCGTGCAGCACCTGCGAGCCGAGCACGAGCGTGTAGAGCTGCACGTTGTGCTCGGCGGGGTCCCAGCCGCCGTGGTCCTCGCCGCGGAACAGGCGCAGGCGGTCGACCGGGTCGACGCCGCGCACCTGGAGCACGCCGTGCTCCCGGTAGGAGGGGAAGACGTAGTCCTGCGGGGCGAGCGCGTGCGCGGAACCCACCTGGGCGGCCTCCTGCCCGCGGGCCTGGGCGAACAGCGCGAGCTCGCCCTGCCGCTGGAGCGCGGTCGACTCGTCGTCGAAGCGTCGGGTGAGGACCATGTCGCGGTACATGGCGCGCAGGTGGTCGGCCGTCAGGTGTGCGACGCGGTCGCGGTAGGCCGCGTTGTCTGCGGTCTCCACCCGCTGGCCGGCGGGGTCCAGCAGCTGCACGAGCCCCTGCTCGCCGGGTGCCTGGTCGCTCACGCGGTCTCCTTCCGCCAAACCTACGGTCACGTAGCCTACGCAAGCGTAAGTTGGCGGAACCGACAGCGGAGCCCGATGGAATGCCAACATCCACCGCGGATGCTTGGAGGGATCCCACAACGCCGGCAGGCCGGGCCCGCGGCGCGCCCTACTCGAGCGAGGCAGGCGGCTCGGTCGTGCCGTGGAGCAGGACGTCCGGCGTGGTCGGCGCCGGCATCGGCACACCCTGAGGCGGCTGCGCCACGTACTCGAACTCGCCCAGACCGTCCGGCGTCGGGCCGCTCGCCCACCGCCCCTCGGATGCCTGTGCCCCGTCGGAGAAGTTGATGTACTGGTAGGCGACCTCGCGCTTCTCGTTGGCGAGCGGGAACGTGACGGGCACCGGCAGGCTCTCGAGGCCTTCCTCGCGGAGCTCCGCCGCCGCGGCGATCCACTGGTTCTGGTGCATGGTGTCGCGCGCGAGCAAGAAGGACAGCAGGTCCTTGACACCGGCGTCGTCCGTCATGTGGTAGAGCCGGGCGACCTGGAGGCGTCCCTGCATCTCGGCGTTGGCGTTGGCGGTGAAGTCGGCAAGAAGGTTGCCGCTGGCGGTGATGTACCCGGCGGTCCACGGGTTGCCGTTCGAGTCGACCGGACGGGCGCCGGCGCCGGCCACGATCGCGTGCTGCGGGTCGGTCCCGCCGACGATGGCAGCCACGGTGGGGTCGTCCTGCACCGCGCCCTCGACCGTGCCGAGCGGCGCGTCCTCGAGCAGCTGGCAGATCATCGTCGCGAGCATCTCGACGTGACCCATCTCCTCGGCACCGATGCCGTAGAGCAGGTCCCGGTACTTGCCGGGCAGGTGGGCGTTCCAGGACTGGAACCCGTACTGCATCGCCACGGTGATCTCGCCGTACTGGCCACCGAGTACCTCCTGCAGCTTGCGGGCGTAGACGGCGTCGGGTCGGTCAGGCTTGGCGGCGAACTGCAGCTCTTGCTTGTGGAAGAACATGGAGACATCCCCTGGGTGAACAGCCGCTCGGCCGCATCCTGACCTGTCGGGCTCATCCCACGGTGCGCGGACCGTCCGCGGCTCGCATCTGGGCACCCGCTCCGGCGGTGCGCGCCCGTCGCGGCGCTCCGACTCGCACCGGCACCCCCGGCGAGTAGTGGACGAGCGGCTCGCCGTCAGGCTCCGGCAGATCGGCGCGCCGCCACATGTCGGTGGTCAGGCGCACCACCCGTGCCTCGTGCAAAGGCCAGGGCGGGTGCTCGATCGGCACCCGCCACAGGACCCCGAGGTGCCGGGTGAACGCCGACCACCTCCCGGTCAGCGACGCCACGAGCGCGGAGGCGTCCGTCGGCGCGCCGACGTCGACGACGACGCGCGTGCCCACCGTGCCGTACACCGTCACGCCGCCCGTCGACCGCACGCTCCCTGGCACGTACACGTACGGCAGCCCGAGGCCCACACGGAACGCGCCGACCACGAGGCGGCGGGCACAGTGCACCCGCAGGAACAGGACGCCGTCGCGCTCCCCATCGGTGACGTAGGTCCGCAGGTTGACCTCCGCGAAGGTCGACCACCCGGGCACCGGCGGGAGGGCGGGCGCGCGCAGCCTGCTCAGGATGAACGGGGTCAGCCCGACCCAGGCGTCGCCGTCGAGAAGCTGCAGCCGCAGCCCCGCGGGGACGAGCGGCCGCAGGAGCGGCGCGGGATAGCGCCAGTGCAAGAACGTGAGGTGCTTCCAGCGTTGCAGGCTCAGCGCCGGCCGCACGTGCTGGTCGGGTCGGCGACCGCTCATGACCTCAGCGTGGGCCAAGCCCGCCCCACTCGCCTCCGGTGGCCGTGGCCGCCGTCGCAGACCTCAGCGCCAGCCGGCCGCGATCGTCACGAACGCGTCGTTCGCCTCGACCTCGCCGATGCTCACGCGCAGGCCGTCCCCGGCGAACGGCCTGACCAGCACCCCGGCAGCGCGGGCCTGGGCGGCGCACTCCATGGTCCGCTCCCCCAGCGGGAACCAGACGAAGTTCGCCTCCGAGGCGGGCAGGTCCCAGCCCTGGGCGGCCAGCGCGTCGAGCACCCGCGTGCGTTCCGCGACGAGCGCGTCCACCCGGGTCATGAGCTCGAACTGCGCCTCGGGCCGCAGCGACGCGAGCGCCGCCTGCTGCGCGACGTGCGAGACGCCGAACGGCGTCGACACCGCCCGGATCCCCGCGGCCAGCCGAGGCGAGGCGATCGCGTACCCGACGCGGAGCCCCGCGAGCCCGTACGCCTTCGACAGCGTGCGCAGCACGACGACGTTCTCGTGCTCGGCCAGGAGCGCGAGGGCGTCGGGCACGTCGGGGTCGCGGACGAACTCCAGGTACGCCTCGTCGACGACGACCATCACGTCGGACGGCACCGCCGCGAGCAGCGCGTCGAGCTCGTCGGCGTGCACCACCGGCCCGGTCGGGTTGTTGGGCGTGCACACGAGGATCACGCGCGTCCGGTCGGTCACGGCCGCGGCCATGGCCGGCAGGTCGAGCCGCCCACCCTCGCCGAGCGGCACCATGACCGACGTGCCGCCCGCGACGGCGACCGCGATGGGGTACGCCTCGAACGACCGCCACGGGAACACGACCTCGTCCCCGGCGTCGACGACGGCGTTCAGCAGGTGCGCGAGCAGGGCCACCGACCCGTTGCCCACGACGACCTGCGACGCGTCGACGCCCACGAACCCCGCGAGCGCCTCCACCAGATCGGTGGCGTACATGTCGGGGTACCGGTTCGTCTCGGCAGCGGCCTTCGTGATCGCCTCGACGACCGACGGCAGCGGCCCGTACGGGTTCTCGTTCGACGAGAGCTTCCACAGCGTCTCGCCCGGCGTCGGGCGGGCTCCCGGCACGTACGGGGGCAGCACCTCGACAGCAGGACGCAGCGGAACGCGGCTGTGCGGGTCGAATGTGCGCTCAGGGCCTGTCTCCACGGCGCTCAGCATGCCACGATGCCAGGTATGTACTTCGTCGTGCGCGTCCTGGTGACTGCCCTGGCCCTGTGGCTGACCAGCCTGGTGCTCCCGAACAACGTCGACATCGTCGACGACGGCACCACGGGCGGCACCGTCCTGGCCGTCCTCGTGGTGGCGCTGATCTTCAACGTGGTCCACGCGATCATCAAGCCCATCGTCAAGGTGCTGTCGCTGCCGCTGTACCTGCTGACGCTCGGCCTCTTCTCGCTGGTGGTCAACGCGGGCCTGCTGTGGCTGGTCACGTGGATCACCGACCGCGGCTGGTTCGGCGACCAGCCCTGGGGCCTCGACGTCACGGGCGGGTTCTGGTGGTTCGTGCTGGCGGCGCTGATCATCTCGGTCTTCCAGGTCATCCTCAGCCGGCTCGCCCCGAAGCGGGCCCGGAAGCGCTGAGCGGCGGGACCGTCACGAGCTTCGGGAGCTTTCCGAGGAGCGCGTCCGGCCAGCGCTCGGGCGGGTCGTTGCGCTCGGTGATGCTGCGGAGGGTCGGAATTCCAGGGTTCGGCACTGGCGGGGGGCTGTCCGGTGCCTCGATGCGGGTCGCCGAGTAGAGGGACGTCTCCGATGACGTACCGCGCAACTGCGCCTCGATCTTTCCGACGACGGACGCGACACGTGTGTCCTCTGACTCTCGTACGGCCGCGGCCGTGGCCACGTATCCGGACGGGTGGGCGCTCGGGTCCCCGGACCCGTCGGAGATCTCCACGGCATGAGCCCCCATCACGTCTCCTACGGCGGCCTGCTCCAGGGGATCTGGCGACTCGGCGAGGCTTCGCACCACGGTGACGCGATTCTCCGTCCGGGGGTTCTCCGCGCCTGAGTGCCCGTCGGTGGCGGGAACCAGATCCTCCTCGTGCTCGAGGTGGAGGTAGCGGTAGATCCCGACGAAGGCGGCGACCCC
>CBINDH010000189.1:0-5571 GCA_966249365.1 uncultured Xylanimonas sp.
CGGGATCGAGGACGTCGAGCTCGCGTTCCCGGGGCAGCCGGGGTTCGCGAAGCCCGTGGCGCCGCTGATCGAGGCTGTCGAAACCACTCCTGCCCAGAGCGCGCTCTTCGAGCTCGACGGGGTTTCGACGGGGCTCAACCAGCAGTCCGGGGTTTCGACGGGGCTCAACCAGCAGGGCGCAGTTTCGACGGGGCTCAACCAGCAGGGGGTCAACCAGCCGGGTGACGCGCCTGACGCCGTGCACGAGGCCCGTGCCCTCGGCGCGACCTGCGGCGGCGTGCGCGTCTGGTCGCTCTACGTCCCCAACGGCCGCGCCGTCGGCGACCCGCACTACGACTACAAGCTCGCCTGGCTCGAGGCACTGCGCACCCAGGCCGCCGGCTGGCTCGCCAAGGACCCTGGCGCCCAGGTCGCGCTCGTCGGCGACTGGAACGTCATCCCCCTGGACACCGACGTCTACGACCCGACCGCGTTCATCGGCTCGACCCACGTCACCCCGGCCGAGCGGGCCGCGTTCTTCGCGTTCGCCGACGCCGGGTACCGCGAGGTCACCCGCGAGCACCTGCCCGCCGAGCGCACCTACACGTACTGGGACTACAAGCTGCTCGCGTTCCCCAAGAACAAGGGCATGCGCATCGACTTCGCGTGGGCCACGCCGGCCCTCGCGGACCGGGTCACGGGCGTCGTGATCGACCGCGAGGAGCGCAAGGGCAAGGGCGCGAGCGACCACGTGCCCGTGATCCTCGACCTCGCCTGACGCGGCGCGGGGCTACGACGGGAGCGTCCCCCGCACCGAGTCGAAGCTCGCCTGCAGGATCTCGGCGGAGCGGGCGAGCTTCGCGGACTCGTCGTCGTCGAGGTAGAGGTGGACGAGCTCGCGGACGCCGGCGCGGCCGACGACGACGGGCACGCCGATGTAGAGGTCGTGGACGCCGTACCCGCCGCCGTCGACGTGCGCGGACACCGGCAGGATGACGTTCTCGTCGCGCAGGACCGCCGTCGTGATGCGCGCGAGGCCGCCCGCGACGCCGAAGCTCGTGTTGCCCTTGCCGCGGAAGATGTCGAAGCCGATCTCGCGGACGCGGCGGTCGAGCTCGTCGAACGGGGCGATGCCGTACGTCCCGGCGTTGTGCTCCATCCACGCGCGGATCGGCAGCGAGCCGATCGTCACGTTGGACCACGCCGTGAAGGCGGACTCGCCGTGCTCGCCGAGCACGTACCCGTGGACGTTGGCGGGGTGCACGTCGATGTAGTCGGCGATGATCGTGCGCATCCGGCTCGTCTCGACGATGGTGCCCGTGCCGATGACCCGCGACGTCGGCAGGCCCGAGACGGCGGCGACGACGCGGGTGAGCACGTCGACCGGGTTCGAGACGACGAGGATGACGCCGTCGAACCCGGACTCCATGACCGACCGCGTGATCGCCGTCATCATCGAGACGTTCTTCTCGAGCAGGCTCAGCCGGTCGAGGGTGCCGGCGAGCAACGCCGTGGGGGCGTTCGCCGTGATCGCGACGATGTCGGCGTCGGCGCAGTCCGCGTAGTCGGCGGCGTAGATCTTCTTCGCCGCGACGGGCGTGTACGGGACCGCGTGCCGCAGGTCGAGCGCGTCCGCGTGCGCCTTGGCGCGGTTGAGGTCGATGATGCCGATCTCGTCGGCGATGTCGAGGGTCACGAGCGAGTGCGCGTACGCGGAGCCGACCGCGCCGTCGCCGACGATCATGACCTTCTTCGTCCTGGTGGGGGCGCCGTGCATGGTGCCACCGTACCCACCGCGCAGGGAGCGGGACGACGGCGTGTGCCGTCGCCCCGCTCCCTGCGACCCGGGGCAGACCGTCAGGCCGGCAGCGCCTCGGGGACGAGCGTCAGCCCTTGCGCGTCGAGGTCGTCCGGGCGGTCGACGACGACGGTGTCGCCGTCGTGCACCTCGCCGGCGAGCAGCAGGCGGGCCAGCTTGTCGCCGATCTCGCGCTGGACGAGGCGGCGCAGCGGGCGGGCGCCGTACGCCGGGTCGAAGCCCTCCAGGGCGAGCCACTCGCGCGCCGACGGCGTCACGTCGAGCGTGATGCGCCGGTCCGCGAGGCGGGCCGCGAAGGCGCGCACCTGCAGGTCGACGATCTGGCCGAGCTCGTCGAGCGAGAGCGCGTCGAAGACGACGACGTCGTCGAGCCGGTTGAGGAACTCCGGCTTGAAGGACGCCCGCACCGCCGTCATGACGGCCTCGCGCTTCTCCGTGTCCGAGAGCATCGGGTCCACGAGGAACTGCGAGCCGAGGTTCGACGTCAGCACGAGGATGACGTTGCGGAAGTCGACCGTGCGGCCCTGCCCGTCGGTGAGGCGGCCGTCGTCGAGCACCTGGAGCAGGATGTCGAAGACCTCCGGGTGGGCCTTCTCGACCTCGTCGAGCAGGACGACGGAGTACGGCCGGCGGCGGACGGCCTCGGTGAGCTGGCCGCCCTCCTCGTAGCCGACGTACCCGGGCGGCGCGCCGACCAGGCGGGCCACCGAGTGCTTCTCGCCGTACTCGGACATGTCGATGCGCACCATGGCGCGCTCGTCGTCGAACAGGAAGTCCGCGAGCGCCTTGGCGAGCTCGGTCTTGCCGACGCCCGTGGGGCCGAGGAACAGGAACGATCCCGTGGGCCGGTCGGGGTCGGCGACGCCGGCCCGGGCACGGCGGACGGCGTCGGACACGGCGGCGACGGCCGCCTTCTGGCCGATGAGCCGGGCGCCGATGACCTCTTCCATGGCGAGCAGCTTCGCCGTCTCGCCCTGCAGGAGGCGGCCGGCGGGGATGCCGGTCCAGGCGGAGACGACCTCCGCGATCTCGTCGGCGCCGACCTTGTCGGCGATCATCGGGCCCTCATGCTGGTTGTCGAAACCACGTTCGGATGGCTCGCCCAGCGCGGTGGGTTCGGTGGCCTCGGCCTCGGCGAGCTCCTTCTCCACGGAGGGGATCTCGCCGTACTGGATGCGGGCGGCCCCCTCGAGGTCGCCGTCGCGCAGCTTGCGCTCGGCCTCGACGCGCAGCTCGTCGAGGCGGGCGCGCAGGTCGCCGATGCGGTTGTGGCCGGCCTTCTCGGCCTCCCAGCGCGCGGTGAGCGCGGCGAGCGCCTCACGCTTGTCGGCGAGCTCGGCGCGCAGCCGCTCCAGGCGCTCGGCGGAGGCGGCGTCCTCGGGACGTGCGCCGTCGTGCGACGAGCCGGTCGACTCGGCGAGCACGACCTCCTCCATCTCGAGGCGCGTCACGGCGCGCTGGAGCTCGTCGATCTCGATCGGGGACGAGTCGAGCTCCATGCGCAGGCGGGACGCGGCCTCGTCGACGAGGTCGATGGCCTTGTCGGGGAGCTGGCGGCCAGAGATGTACCGGTCGGAGAGCGTGGCGGCGGCGACGAGCGCCGAGTCGGCGATGGTCACCTTGTGGTGCGCCTCGTAGCGCTCCTTGAGGCCGCGCAGGATCGCGACGGTGTCCTCGACGGAGGGCTCGCCGACGAACACCTGCTGGAAGCGTCGCTCGAGGGCGGGGTCCTTCTCGATGTGCTCGCGGTACTCGTCGAGCGTCGTCGCGCCGACCATGCGCAGCTCGCCGCGCGCGAGCATGGGCTTGAGCATGTTGCCCGCGTCCATGGCGCCCTCGCTGCCGGCGCCCGCGCCGACGACGGTGTGCAGCTCGTCGATGAAGGTGACGACCTCGCCGTCGGACGACTGGATCTCCTCCAGGACGGCCTTGAGGCGCTCCTCGAACTCGCCGCGGTACTTCGCGCCCGCGACCATGCTGGCCAGGTCGAGAGCGACGAGCCGCTTGCCCTTGAGGGACTCGGGCACGTCGCCTGCGACGATGCGCTGCGCGAGGCCCTCGACGACGGCCGTCTTGCCGACGCCGGGCTCGCCGATGAGCACGGGGTTGTTCTTGGTGCGGCGGCTGAGGACCTGCACGACGCGACGGATCTCCGCGTCACGCCCGATGACCGGGTCGAGCTTGCCGTCGCGGGCACGCTGGGTGAGGTCGGTGCCGTACTGCTCGAGGGCCTTGTAGGTGCCCTCGGGGTTGGGGCTCGTGACGCGCGCGGACCCGCGCACGGCGGGCAGCGCGGCCCGCAGAGCGTCCGCCGTCGCGCCCGCGTCCTGCAGCGCGCGTGCGGCGGGCGACTGGCCGGCGGCGATGCCGATGAGCAGGTGCTCGGTGGACACGTACTCGTCGCCGAGCGCCTGCGCCTCCTTCTGCGCGTTGTCGAGCGCGACGGCGGTGGCGCGGCTCGCGGACGGCTGCGCCGTCGTCGACCCGGACGCGCTGGGCAGCGCGACGAGCTCGGCGCGCACCTTGCGGCCGATCTCCTGGGTGCTCGCGCCGACGGCGTCGAGCAGGCCGACGGCGACGCCGCCGGGCTGCGCGAGCAGCGCGGAGAGCAGGTGCGCGGGCTCGAGCTGGGGGTTGCCGGCGGCCGACGCCGACTGGACGGCGTCGCCGAGGGCCTGCTGCGACATGGTGGTGAACTTCGTGTCCATACGTGCTCCGGGTCGATCGTTGAGTGGTCCTGACCTGGGAACGGGGCCGAAGTTGAGTCTATTCCACTCAACTTCGAGGAGCGAGCCGGCGGGCGGCGCGGTCGACAGCCCTCCGGGGCGCGCGCATTCTGAGTCGGTGAACCCCTCGTCGACGGCGCGCCGCCGCGGTGTGGCGGTGGCCCTGGCCGCCGCCCTCGTCGGGTTGCTCGCCGGATGCTTCAAGGTCGACCTCCAGCTCACCGTCACCGAGGACGAGATGGCGTCGGGCGTGCTGATCGCCGCCATCAGCGACGCCACCGCCGAGTCCCTCGGCATGGACCCCGCGGACCTCTGGTCGCAGGCCTCCTCCGAGCTCGACGACGACCTGCCCACGGGCGCGACCGTCGAGCCCTTCGCCGAGGGCGGGTTCACGGGGAGCCGGTTCACGATCCCGGCCTCGCCGCTGGGCTCCATGGAGAACAGCGTCGGCACCGACGACCTGCGCATCGTGCGCGACGGCGACCAGTACGTGGTGTCGGGCGGGTTCGACCTGCGGGACGAACCCGACCCGGACGACACGGCCGACCCGGGCGACCTCGACGACCTGCCGCTCGGCATGCTCGAGTCGATGGAGTTCGACATCTCGGTCACCTTCCCCGGCGAGGTCATCGAGACCAACGGCACGGCCGACGGCAACACCGCCCGCTGGCAGCCCAAGGTCGGCGAGCGGAACGAGCTCACCGCGCGGGCCTGGGCCACCGCCGACGGGGAGGCGTCCGACGGCGACGCCACGGCCGGCACCGGCGATACCGGGACGGGCGATGCCGGCACCTCGGACGGCAACGCCACGTCCGGCGACGGCGCGGCCGACGACGGGATCCCCGGCTGGCTCTGGGCCGTCCTCGGCGCCGTCGCGGCCGGCGTCATCGGCGTCATCGCGGCGCTCGTCGCCCGGTCCCGGCGCTCGGGGGACGGGGCCGCGGCGGCGGCATACCCGCAGCAGGCCGGCTATCCATCACAGCCGGGGCACCCTCAGCAGCCCGCCTATCCCGCCCAGCCCGGCCAGGCGGCGCCCGACGGCGTGAC
>CBINDH010000190.1:0-5518 GCA_966249365.1 uncultured Xylanimonas sp.
GCGACCGCCGACTGCAGGCCCGCGTAGTCGTAGGCCGGCGTATCCGCCGGCCGGTACCTACGGACCCGCGACCGGCGCCCAGCAGCAGGCCCCGCCCCCGTGGGACCCCGCGTACGCGCAGCAGGGGTACGCCGCGCAGGGCTATGCGCCCCAGCAGCAGCCCGCGGCCGCCTACGCGCCCCAGAGCGCCCCGGCGTCGTTCGCGACCGAGGCCGCACCGCGACGTCGCGGCGTCAACCCGACGCCCATCGTCATGGGAGTCCTGCTCGTCGCCGTCGTGCTCGCCGCCGGGTGGGCCATCTCGAACGCGCTCAAGCCGTTCGACGGCGGCGCGGCCAACCCGACCGCCGCCGCGTCGGAGACCGCACCGGCGACGTCCGGCTCGCCGGACGCGACCGACACCGGTCAGGCCACGCCCGAGGTGCGTCCGGTGATCGCCGAAGCGGCACAGATCGGCCCGGCCGCGAACTGCCAGGGCGAGCAGCCCGAGGCGGCGCCGCTCGCCGTCGACGGCGACCCGACCACGTTCTGGTTCACCTGCACGTACCGGTCCACCGACTTCAGCGGGCTGCGCGAGGGCGTCGGCATCGCGGTGACGCTGCGCGAGCCCGCGCCCGTCTCGAAGGTCACGCTGCTGACCAACAGCACGGGCGGGAACGTCCAGATCCGCAAGACCACCGTCGACAAGCCGGCCGAGGGTCCCGTCCTCGCGGAGGGTGCCATCGCACCGAACACCGAGCTGGCGTTCGCGCAGCCCGAGGTCGGCGACTCGTTCGTCATCTGGGTGACCGAGCTGCCGCAGTCGAACGGCAAGAACCGGCTCGAGCTGATCGAGGTCACGCTCCAGTAGTCGTCGGGCCGGCCGACGGGCCCGGGCACGTGGAACATCGACGCCGTCGGGTGTGTTACGAAGGCGGTGCACCGCCCTGGTCGTCCGCCGGACGGCGGGCGGTCGCGCACGAGAAGGAGACATGAGTGACTGAGCAGGCCACCCCCACCATCCACGACGTCGTGATCATCGGCTCCGGCCCGGCGGGCTACACCGCCGCCGTGTACGCCGCACGTGCCGGCCTCGCGCCCGTCGTGATCGCCGGGTCCGTGACCGCTGGCGGCGCGCTCATGAACACCACCGAGGTGGAGAACTTCCCCGGGTTCCCCGAGGCGGTCATGGGTCCCGACCTCATGGACAAGATGCGTGAGCAGGCCGAGAAGTTCGGCGCCACCGTCGTCTGGGACGACGCCGAGCGCGTCTCGCTGACCGGCGACGTCAAGGAGATCGTCACGGGCGGCGACGAGACGTACCTCGCCCGTGCCGTCATCCTCGCGACCGGCTCCGCCTACCGCGAGCTCGGCCTCGAGGACGAGAAGCGGCTCTCGGGCCGCGGGGTCTCGTGGTGCGCGACGTGCGACGGGTTCTTCTTCCGTGACCAGCACATCGCCGTCGTCGGCGGAGGCGACTCCGCGATGGAGGAGGCCACGTTCCTCACGCGCTTCGCCTCGAAGGTGACCGTGGTGCACCGCCGCGACACGCTGCGTGCGTCGAAGATCATGGCCGAGCGCGCGCTCGCCAACCCGAAGATCGAGTTCGCCTGGGACAGCGAGGTGGCCGGGATCTCCGGCGACTCGCAGGTCAGCGGCGTGACGCTGCGCAGCACGCAGGACGGGACGGCGCGACCGCTCGACGTGACCGGCCTGTTCGTCGCGATCGGTCACGAGCCGCGCACCGAGCTCGTCAAGGGCCAGGTCGACCTCGACGACGAGGGCTACATCCTCGTCGAGGGCCGTTCGACCCGGACCAATCTTCCCGGCGTGTTCGCGTGCGGCGACGCCGTCGACCACACGTACCGCCAGGCCATCACGGCCGCCGGCTCGGGTTGCTCCGCCGCCCTGGACGCGCAGGCCTACCTGACCGCGCTGGACGACGCCCTCGTGAGCGTCGCCGCATCTTCGAAGGAGTGAACCGATGACCGTTGCCGTCACGGACGAGACGTTCAAGACCGAGGTCCTGGAAGCGGAGGGGACCGTCCTCGTCGACTTCTGGGCGACCTGGTGCGGCCCGTGCCGCATGGTGGCCCCGATCCTCGAGGAGATCTCCGAGGAGTACGCGGACCGCCTCAAGGTGACGAAGCTCGACACCGACGCGAACCCGGCGACGACGATGGCCTACGGCATCGTCTCGATCCCGACGCTGAACGTGTACCAGAACGGCGAGCTCGTGAAGTCGATCGTGGGCGCGCGGCCCAAGAAGGCGCTGCTGGCGGAGATCGAGCCGCTGCTGGCCCCGGCCGCCGGCTGAGCCGGCCCGCCGCTTGAGCCGGCCGCTCGCTGGTCGAGCCCGGTCGCTCGCTGGTTGAGCCCCGTCGAAACCCCCACTGGAGGCCGGCGACCTGCACCGACAGGTCGCCGGCCTTCGTCACGCCCCGCCCGCACAGACATCACAACACACTCACACCGAGAGGCGATCCGTCGGCGCACGTCGTTTGTGAGTGGTCTGCGCCGGGTGTACTGTGACGCGCATGGCCCGCAAGCTCCCGGCTGATCTCGTCACGCGTCTCCTCGGAGAGGGCCTCGGTCCGCGCGCGATCGTCGAGCACCTGCGCGAGCACGAGGGCATCGAGGTCTCGCCCCAGGCGATCTCGACGTTCCGGAAGCGGCACACCGACGTCCCCGCGCAGCACTCGACGCGGCGGATCGTCCCGTGGGAGATCCGGCCGGAGCACCGGTCCAGCCGCTACCGGCGGGCCATCCTGGCCTTCCACCGACGGGCCCAGGGCCGCACCCTCACCGGCGAGGAGCGCCGGAACCTCGACCATGTCGAACGCACGCTGCGCGAGACGGGCCAAGTGATCACCTACCAGCCGGACGAGGGCTGGACCCTCGTCCCTGCCCGCCCCGGGATCGACACCGGGATCATCCGAGAGCCGGAGACCGCCATGCACGAGCAGCCCCAGAACCCCACGACGTCCTCCGTCCCGGAGGGTGCCCTGGCCGCCGGTGCGGCGGGTGTGGGGGCAGCGGCAGGCGGAGCAGAGGGCAACAGGCTCGACCCCTGGTTCGGCGCCTACGCCCAGCGTGCGCACGGCATGCGCGCCTCGGAGATCCGCGCCCTGTTCTCGGTCGCCAACCGGCCCGAGGTCGTCTCGCTCGCCGGTGGCATGCCCTTCATCCAGGGCCTCCCGCTCGAGGTGATCGGCGAGGCGATGAAGCGCCTCATCATGACCAAGGGTGCGACCGCGCTCCAGTACGGCTCCGGCCAGGGCGACGTCGAGCTGCGCGAGCGCATCCTCGAGGTGTGCGCGCTCGAGGGGATCACCAACGCCCACCCCGACGACGTCGTCGTCACCACCGGATCCCAGCAGGCGCTCGACCTGGTCACGCGCATCTTCGTCGACCCGGGCGATGTCATCCTGGCCGAAGCCCCCTCGTACGTCGGCGCGCTCGGCGTCTTCCGGTCCTACGAGGCCGAGGTCGAGCACGTGCCCATGGATGCGTTCGGTCTCGTCCCCGAGGCCCTGGAGCGGGCGCTCCTCGACGCGCGCTCTGCGGGCAAGAAGGTCAAGTTCCTCTACACGATCCCCAACTACCACAACCCCGCCGGCGTGACGCTCACGTTGGAACGCCGGCACCAGGTGCTCGAGATCTGCCAGCGGTTCGGCGTGCTGATCGTCGAGGACAACCCCTACGGCCTGCTGGGCTTCGACCGCGAACCGCTGCCCGCGATGCGCGCGTTCGACGACGAGGGTGTCGTCTACCTCGGCTCCTTCTCCAAGACGTTCGCGCCGGGGTACCGCGTCGGGTGGGCGATCGCCCCGCACGCCGTCCGCGAGAAGCTCGTCCTCGCGAGTGAGTCGTCCATCCTCTCCCCCTCCAACGCCTCGCAGATGGCGATCACCACCTACCTCGACACCTGTGACTGGAAGGGCCAGATCAAGGCCTACCGCGAGCTCTACCGCGAGCGGCGCGACGCCATGATCAGCAGCCTCGCCGAGCACCTTCCCTCCGCCACCTGGAACGTGCCCGACGGCGGGTTCTACGTCTGGGTCAAGCTGCCGGAGGGACTCGACTCCCGGTCGATGCTTCCCCGCGCCGTCACCGAGCGGGTCGCCTACGTGCCCGGCACGGCGTTCTTCTACGACGGCCAGGGTGCCGGCCACATGCGGCTCTCGTTCTGCTATCCCACCCCGGAGCGGATCCGCGAGGGTGTGCGTCGGCTCGCGTCCGTGGTCAACGCCGAGTCCGACCTCGTCCAGCTCTTCTGCACCAGCGCGCAACTCGACGAGGACCCGCGCGACGCCTAGTACCCCGCTCCTGACCTGGCCTGACCAGGCCTGACACCGACTCGCCCACGACCAAGCAGGTGACGCGCCCATGAGCCAGCCCACAGCACCCGAGGTCCTTGCACCCGGACTCTCCGACCGCACCGTCGGAACGCCGCCCGTCGACCCCGGCGCGCCCCGCGTCATGGTGCTCGCCGGCGGGCTGTCGCACGAGCGTGACGTCTCGCTCCGGTCGGGACGACGCGTCGCGGAGTGGCTCCGCGCCGCCGGCGTCGATGTCGCCGTGCATGACGTCGACGCTCGGCTGCTCGCCGACCTCGAGTCTCAGCGGCCGGACGTCGTGTGGCCGCTGCTCCACGGGGCGGGCGGCGAGGACGGATCCCTGCGAGACGTCCTCGAGCTCGCCGGCGTGCGGTACGTGGGAACTGGCCCCCGCGCGAGCCGACTCGCCTGGGACAAGCCCATCGCCAAGGAACGTCTCCTCACGGCGGGCCTCTCGACGCCTGAGTGGCTGACGCTTCCCCAGGAGCTCTTCCGCGACCTGGGTGCACGCGGCGTCCTGAAGATCATCGCGGAGCGCTTCGGGCTGCCCGTGGTGGTCAAGCCGACACGTGGCGGGTCTGCCCTCGGCGTCACGCGCGTGACCAGCGAGGATCGCCTCGCCCGTGCCATGGTCGACTGCTTCGCCTACGGGGAGAGCGCCCTCATCGAGCGCGCCGTCGACGGTGTCGAGCTCGCCGTCTCCGTGGTCGACGGGCCCGACGGACCCGCCGCACTCCCCGCCGTCGAGATCTCCGTCGACGGCGCGTACGACTTCGACGCCCGTTACAACCCGGGCCGCGTCGAGTACTTCACGCCCGCACGACTGTCCCCCGAGCAGGCCGAGCGCGTTGCTGAGGTCGCCGTCGCCGCCCACGTGGCGCTCGACCTCCGCCACGTGTCGCGGACGGACCTGATCCTCCAGGCTGACGGGACGGCCCAGGTGCTCGAGGTCAACGTGGCGCCGGGCCTGACCGAGACCTCCCTCCTCCCCCAGGCCGCTGTCGCCGCAGGTCACGACCTGGGTCGTCTCTATCGGACGCTCGTCGAACGGGCGGCACTGGCGACTGCCTGACCCGGAGCGGGGCCGAAACCACAAACGTGTGGTTTGTCTCCGAAACGGGTCGGCGACGGAGCCCTGCGGCTCTGTTGTTTCACGTGAAACGACGGGCTGTTCGGTCCGTCCCCTGGGCCCCCTTTCC
>CBINDH010000191.1:0-5518 GCA_966249365.1 uncultured Xylanimonas sp.
GGGCGACGCGCCGCGCCGCCAAGATGGTCGTGCTCGACGTCGACCACCCCGACATCGAGGAGTTCGTCGAGGTCAAGGCCCGCGAGGAGGACAAGATCCGGGCGCTGCGTGCGGCCGGGTTCGACATGGACCTCGGCGGCGCCGACATCGTCTCCGTGCAGTACCAGAACGCGAACAACTCCGTGCGGGTCAGCGACGCGTTCATGCGTGCCGTCGAGACCGGCGGCACGTTCGACCTCACCGCGCGCCTCGACGGCTCCGTCGTCAAGACCGTCGACGCGCGCGAGCTGTTCCGCAAGATCGCGCAGGCGGCCTGGGAGTGCGCCGACCCGGGCCTCCAGTACGACGACACCATCAACGACTGGCACACCAGCCCGGCCTCCGGGCGGATCACCGCCTCCAACCCGTGCAGCGAGTACCTGCACCTCGACAACTCCTCGTGCAACCTCGCCTCGATCAACCTCCTCGCGTTCCTCCGCGACGACGACACCTTCGACGTCGACCGGTTCGTCGCCGCCGTCGAGGTCGTGATCACCGCGATGGACATCTCGCTGTGCTTCGCCGACTTCCCGACCGAGGCGATCGCGCGTACGACCCGCGCCCACCGGCAGCTCGGCATCGGGTACGCCAACCTCGGCGCGCTGCTCATGGCGGCGGGCCTCGGCTATGACTCCGACGGCGGCCGCGCGCTCGCCGCCGCGGTCACCTCGCTCATGACCGCCACCGCCTACCGGCGCTCGGCCGAGCTCGCCCGCGCGCTCGGCGCCTACGACGGCTACGCGGCCAACGCGGCGGCCCACCAGAAGGTCGTCGGCAAGCACGTCTGGGCCGACGAGGCGCTGGACGACGTCGGCGCGATCGACGCCGCCGTGCACGCCGCGGCGACCGCGCAGTGGCGCGAGGCGACCGCGATCGGCGAGAGCGCCGGGTACCGCAACGCGCAGGTCTCGCTGCTCGCCCCCACGGGGACCATCGGCTTCATGATGGACTGCGACACCACCGGCATCGAGCCCGGCTTCTCGCTCGTCACGTTCAAGAAGCTCGTCGGCGGCGGGTCGATGCAGGTCGTCAACCGCACCGTCCCGCGCGCGCTGCGGCGGCTCGGGTACTCCGGCGCCGACGTCGACGCGATCGTGGCGCACGTCCTCGAGCACGGCTTCGTCGTCGACGCGCCCGGGCTCGACCCCGCGCACCACCACGTCTTCGACACCGCCATGGGCCGGCGGAGCATCGCCCCGTCCGGTCACGTGCGCATGATGGCGGCCGTCCAGCCGTTCCTCTCGGGCGGCATCTCCAAGACCGTCAACCTGCCCGACTCCGCGACCGTCGAGGACATCGAGCAGCTCTACCTCGACGGGTGGCGCCTCGGGCTCAAGGCCATCGCCGTCTACCGCGACGGGTGCAAGGTGGGCCAGCCGCTCTCCGTCGCGGACACGGACGACGACGGCGCTGAGGAGGGCCAGGCGCCGGGCGGGTCCGGCGTCTCGACCGGTGTCGTCGATCGCGGCCTTCCGCGTCGGCGGGCGGCGACGACGACGTCGTTCTCCGTCGTCGGGACGCACGGCACCCTCACGTCGGGCGCGTACGCCGACGGCACGCTCGCCGAGGTCGCGCTGCGGCTCGGCAAGCAGGGCTCGACGCTCGCCGGGCTGACCGACGCGTTCTCGATCGCGGTGTGCACCGGGCTGCAGCACGGCGTGCCGCTCGCGGCGTACGTCGAGCGGCTCGTGAACCTCCGGTTCGAGCCCGGCGGCCTGACCGACGACCCGGACGTCCGCATGGCCCAGTCGGTCGTCGACTACGCCGTGCGCCGTCTCGCGCTCGACCACCTGCCGTTCGAGGAGCGCGACGCGCTCGGCGTCCACACGGCCGCCGAACGGGCCGCCTACGTCGAGACGGGATCGTTCGCCCCCGACGACGCCCCGGCGCCCGACGCGCCCGCGACCGACACCGGTCCCACCTCGACCGCCGAGCTCGTCGAGCGCCACCTGGGACGCGCCGTCGACGCCCCGCTGTGCCTGTCGTGCGGCACGGCGATGCGCCCGTCGGGCAGCTGCTACGTCTGCGATTCGTGCGGCGCGACGAGCGGCTGCAGCTGACGCCCACGAGATCCGCCGGACGACTCGCACGACGCGACGTTGCGAGTCATCCGGCGGATCTCGGCCGCAGGCCCCGAGTCGATACCGTGAGGACGTGGCCCTTGCGGTGTGCCTCCTGTTCGACCCGCCGACAGACCGGGTCCTGCGACGGCTGTGGCAGCGGCTCGAGGACGACGGCGTGGCCACGCTCGCCACGCACACCCACGGGCGGCACGTGCCGCACCTCTCGCTCGCCGTGCTGCGGCAGTGGGACCTCGACAAGGTCCGCGCCGCCGTCGAGGCGCTGCCCGACGCCGGGCCCACCACCGTCCAGCTCGACGCCGTCGCGGCGTTCCGGCGCGGCCGCATGAGCCTCGTCCCGGCGCTCCCGAGCGGGCTCGCCCTGCGCCAGGAGCGGCTGGTCGCGGCGCTCGACGCCTCCCAGGACGCCCTGCACAAGCACTACGTCCCGGGCATCTGGACGCCGCACGTCACGGTTGCCACGCGGGTCCGGCTCGACCAGACCCCGCTCGTCCTCGCGGCCGCCTACGAGATCCTGCCCCTGACCGGGACCCTGACCCGGGCCGCGCTCGTCGACGCCGCGAACGGCACGGTGCACCCCCTCGACACGGTTCCCTGAGCGACCTGTCGCGCGGCTCGCTACCGTCCGAAGATGCTGACGTGGATCCGCGGCTACCAGCGGGGGTGGCTGCGCGGCGACCTCATCGCCGGGATCACCGTGACCGCGTACCTCGTCCCGCAGGCGATGGCCAACGCGAAGCTCGCGGGCGTGCCGGCCGAGGTCGGCCTGTGGGCGGCCGTCGGCGCGCTCGTCGGCTACACGCTGGTGGGCTCCGGCCGCCTGCTCACGCTCGGCCCGGAGTCGGCCGCGGCCCTCATGACCGCGACGACCCTCGCGGCCGTCCCCCCGGGCCAGCGGCCCGCGTTCGCGGCGGCCCTCGCGCTCGCCATCGCGGCGTGGTGCGCGTTCGGCTGGCTGTTCCGGCTCTCGGCGCTCGCGGACCTGCTCTCCAAGCCCGTGCTCGTCGGCTACCTTGCCGGTCTTGCGCTGACCATGATCTCGTCCCAGCTCGGCGAGCTGCTCGGGATGGAGATCGAGGCTGAGGGCTTCTTCCCGCAGGTCTGGTACGCGCTCACGCACCTGGGCGACGCGCACCCTCCGACGGTCGTCATCAGCCTGGGCGTGCTCGCCGTGATGCTGCTCGTGAGCAGGCTGTGGCCCAAGGTGCCGGTCGTGCTGCTCGGCATGCTGGCCGCCACCGCGGCCGTCGTGCTGCTCGGCATGCGCGACGAGGTCGAGGTCGTCGACGAGATCCCGGCCGGGCTGCCGCCCGTGAGCCTGCCCACGATCGCCCTCGACGACGTCGGCGCGCTCCTGCTGCCCGCCCTCGGCGTCGCCTTCGTCGCGTTCACCGGGACGATCCTGACCGGGCGGGCCTTCCCCGTGGACGGCGAGCGGCCCGACCCGCGCCGGGAGATGCTCGCGCTCGGCGTGGCGAACGTCGGCGGTGGCCTGCTCGGCGGGCTGCCCGCGAGCGCGAGCGGGTCCCGCGCGGCGATCGCGCAGGACGCCGGGGGGCGTTCGCAGCTCATCAGCGTGGTCACCGTCGTGGGCACCATCGCGGTGGTGCTGCTCGCCCGGCCGGTGCTCGAGGCCTTCCCGACGGCAGCGCTGGGCGCCGTCGTCGTCTACGCGGCGATCCAGCTCCTGCACGGGCACGAGCTGGTGCGGTTCGCCCGGTTCCGGGCGGGGGAGATCGTCATCGCGCTGAGCACGGCCGTGGCGGTCCTCGTCATCGGGGTGCTCCAGGGCGTGCTGGTGGCCATCGCGCTCAGCGTCGCGGACATCCTGCGACGGGTGGCCCGCCCGCACGACGCCGTCCTCGGCTTCGTGCCGGACCTCGCGGGGATGCACAACGTCGACGACTACCCGGAGGCGGAGCCGGTCAACGGGCTGGTCGTCTACCGCTGGGACTCGCCGCTGTTCTTCGCCAACGCGGAGAACTTCCGCGACCGCGCCTGGCGGGCGTACACCGAGGCGCGCGCCGAGGGGGAGGTGCACTGGTTCGTGCTGAACTGCGAGGCCATCACCGAGGTCGACATCACGGGCGCGGACGCGCTCGAGTCGGTGCGCCGGGAGCTGGCGGACGACGGCGTCGTCGTCGGGCTGGCGCGTGCGAAGCAGGAGCTGCGCGACCAGCTCGAACCGACCGGGCTGCTCGACCGGATCGGTGAGGAGCGCATCTTCCCGACGCTCCCGACGGCGGTCGAGGCGTTCCGGAGGGCCGCGGGCGGGTGACGGACGTCCCGCCGTGCTCACGCCTGGAGGACCACCGCCGATCCCTGGCCGCCGCCGCCGCAGGCGGACGCCACCCCGACCGCACCTGGCCCGAGCGCGACGAGGCGTCGGGCCAGGTGCCCGACGATGCGCGCACCGGACGCCCCGATGGGGTGCCCGAGCGCGATCGCGCCGCCGTGGACGTTGACGGTCGCCGGGTCGAGGCTGAGGTGCTCGACGGACGCGAGCACCACGGACGCGAAGGCCTCGTTGATCTCGACGGCCGCGAAGTCGTGGCCGTCGAGCCCCGCCCGGGCGGCGGCCATCGAGATGGCGTGCGCCGGCTGGAGGTGCAGCCCGACGTCGGGGCCGGCGACGAGCCCGTGCCCGAGGATCCGCGCCCCGGTGATGCCCCGCTCGGCGGCGACGTCGTCGGCGACGAGGACCAGCGCGGCGGCGCCGTCGGAGATCTGGGAGGCGTTGCCGGCCGTGATGGTGCCGTCGGGGCGGAACGCCGGCCTGAGCCGCGCGAGGGTCTCGAGCGTCGTGTCGGGGCGGACGCCGTCGTCGGCGTCGACGGTGACGCTGCCGCGACGACCTGGCACCTCGACCGGGACGATCTCCTCCTTGAGGAAGGGGGCCGAGGCGGCGGCGCGCTCGTGCGAGGCGACGGCGAACGCGTCCTGCGCCTCCCGGGTCCGCCAGGGCGCGTCGAACCGGTCGCCGTACCGTTCGGTGCTCAGGCCCATCGAGTCGTGCTCGAACGCGTCGGTGAGGCCGTCGTGCTCCATCGTGTCGAGCAGCTCGACGGGACCGAACTTCTGACCGGCGCGCGAGCCCACCCAGACGTGCGGGGCGAGCGTCATGGACTCCATGCCGAACGCCGCGACGACCTGTGCCTCGCCCGCGGTGATGAGCCGGTGCGCCTGGACGACCGCCTCCTCGCCCGACAGGCAGACGGCGTTGAGCGTCAGGGCCGGCGTCGTCATCGGGATGCCCGCAGCGACGGCCGCCTGCCGGGCCGGGTTCTGGCCCGCGCCGCCCTGGAGGACCTGCCCGCCGACGACGACGTCGACGTCGTCGGGCGCGATGCCCGCGGCGGCGAGCGCGGCGGCCAGCGCGTGCCCCCCGAGCGTGGTGG
>CBINDH010000192.1:0-5514 GCA_966249365.1 uncultured Xylanimonas sp.
GTACGTCGAGATCCACGAGCCCGTCGACGGCGCCGAGTCGCGGCTGCTGTCAGCGGGCACGGCTGCACCCCGTGACCTGCCGCGCGCGGCGCCGTCGTCCTGAGGCCGGGGCCTACCGCGTGCTGAGCACCTCGCGGGCGAACCGTGCCGCGCGCTCCCGCAGGCCGTCGATCCGGGCGGCGGTGGTGTACTCCCGCATCGCCGGGTCGTTGCCCGCCTCGGTGAACGTGGGCGGACGCCGCACGTTGCGCGAGCACGCGAAGTCGGTGCACAGCAGGGTGCCGATCGTGTCGCCCTTGCGCCCGGCGGCACCGGCGCGCCGCGCCGCGTAGAGCGACACGTCGTCGGTGACGACGACGTCCTCGCACCACGCGCACACGCCCTTGCTGCGGCGGCGGGTGGCACCCGCGGACGGGGCGCGCAGCAGGAGGGTCACGGGTTCGTCGTCGAGCCAGAGGGCGACGTAGGCGGACAGCGGCGCCTTGCGGTCGCGCCATCCGAGGTAGTCGAGGCGCGCCCAGTCGAGCGCGTCGAGGTCGGGGAGGACCGCCTGGGCGGCCTCGCGCTTCGTCGCGTTGACGAAGGCGTCACGGATCTGCTTGTCGTCAAGGGGGTTCATCGGGTCGTCGGCTTCCGGTCGTGCGGGGGCCGCCGGCCGCGGAAGGGTCGCGGACGGGACGGCAGGGCAGGCGGGAACCGCGCCACCTCGGCCAGGCGTGGGCCTGCGGTCAGAGCGTGGCGCGGAGTCGCGGGGTCACCGAGCAGGCCCCGTGGGCCACCTCGCACCCTGCGGCGACGTCCATCTGCGCGCGCTCCTCGTCCCGACTCGTTCTCTGCTCTCCCCCTCGGGTGAGCGGCATCGATGGTACGTCGTCTCAGCGCGTCGGCCGAAGTCCTTTGCGTGTCGCCGCCCGCGCACGGGGCATAATGGTTGACGCCTGAAAGATCGTGGCCGGTGTGGTTAGTCCGGTCCTCGGTACGTCCGAGATGCAGTCGCGCGGGACGCGCGAACCCTAGGCGCCCATCCCTCATCGAGCGGACGGCGGCGCCTTGCCACGATGCTGCGCCGTCTCCAGGACGGAATGAACCATGGACAAGAAGACCGCGCTGCTCAACCAGGCGATCATGACCTTCATCATGGCGGCCGTGATGTCGGGCGTCATGAGCCTGATCCACGCAGGCCCCTCGCTGGAGTGGCTGGCCGGCTGGCCGAAGCAGTTCGTCGTGGCCTGGCCCATCGCGTTCGCCCTCACGCTCGTCGCCTGGCCCGCCTCGATGGCGCTGACCGGCGTCGTGCTCCGGGCGCGCCGGGCCGAGACCGACTGACGCCCCACCACCGCGGCAGGCGGGCGCGAGCCCGCCTGCCGCGGGAAGCCGGCTCGTGCCACAGTGACGCATGGCCGACTTCCGCAGCCCGCAGATCGTCCTCTTCAGCTCCGACGTCGAGCGCGCCGCCGCCTTCTACACCGCGATCGGGTTCTCCGAGGTCTTCCGCACCCCCGCCGACGGCGAACCGATCCACGTCGACCTCGTGCTCGACGGGTACCGCCTCGGCATCGCGAGCGAGACGTCGACCCGCGAGGACCACGGCCTCGACCCCGTCGTGGAGGGTCAGCGCGCCGCGGTCATCCTGTGGACGGACGACACGCCTGCCGGGTACGAGCGCCTCCTCCGCCACGGCGCGACGCCGGTCAAGCCGCCCTCGCGCTGGCTCGACCGGCTGCTCATCGCGTGGGCGGCCGACCCCGACGGTCATCTCATCCAGGTGGTGCAGGACGCCTGACGGCGGTCCGCCGCTCGGCTCAGGCGAAGTCCGCCCAGACCCGACGCCCGACGCCGTCGACCGTCATGGTGCCGCCGTACGGCAGGATCCACTGCGGCCGGGTGTGCCCGAACGGCACGCCCACCACCACGACGGCGTCGGCGTTGTAGCGCTGCACCGTCTCGACGGCGACGTCGCGCTACTCCGCACGCCTCGCAGCACGCTCGGCAGCCGCCGGGACGACGTCGAACGACATCGTCGGGGGCCGCGCGACCACGACGGCGTCGACCGCGCCGAGGATCCCCCGCTCTCCCAGCGACCGCACGATCCGGCCGAGCTCACGCGCCGGGATGAGCTCCTCCGAGGTCTCGAGCAGCAGCACGCCGCCCTCCAGCACCGCCGGGTCCGCCGGGAAGCGCCCGGCGGTGAGGATCCACTACAGCACCTCGATGCACCCGCCCCAGGTGCGGCCGGACACGGTGCGCGACGGGCCCGCCCATGTCCACGGCTCCGTCGGCTCCCGGTCGCCGTGCTCGGTGAGCGCCGCCGGGTCGTTCCAGTCCTTGCCCATGTCTTCGGACTCGCCCGGCTCGGTCACCTCCAGGCGCTCACCCGTCAGCAGCGCCGCCCGCAAGGACGCGGCGTGCACGGCGTCGACCGCCGGTCCGGGGCCGAGGTGCACCTGCGTGGACCCGCCGTGGAACGCCGCGACGCCGTGCGTCCACAGCCAGTTCAGCAGGTTCGTGTTGTCGCTGTACCCGAGGAACGGCTTCGGGTCGGCGCGCACGAGGTCCGCGTCCAGGTGCGGGATCACCGTGATCTGGTCGTCGCCGCCGATCGTCGCGAGCACCGCGCGGATCTCCGGGTCGCCGAACGCCGCGTTGAGGTCGGCCGCACGCTCCCGCGGCGACGCACCGAGCTTGCGCGTCGTCGGGAACTCGACCGGGACGAGGCCCGTGAGCTCCGTCAGGCGCCGCATCGCCTGCTCGTGCACCGCGGGGGCGAACCCCGGCGCGGCGAACGACGGCGAGACGACGGCGACCTTGTCGCCGCGAACGGCCTTGCGGGGAGAGACGACGTCCATGGGGCCATCCAAGCGGACAGGCCTGCAGGTGCCGGACCGGATATCCGCGTCAACCGCGGTCGATGTTCGTCCGGACCACCCGCGCAGGGTTGCCGACGGCGACGGAGTTCGGCGGGACGTCCCGGGTCACGACCGACCCGGCACCGATCACCGAGTTGTCCCCGATCGTCACGCCCGGGCAGACGATCACTCCGCCCCCGAGCCACACGTTGTCGCCGATGGTGATCGGCTTGGCCGCCTCGAGCTTGTCCTTGCGCGGCTGCGGGTCGACCGGGTGCGTCGGCGTCAGGAGCTGGACGTTCGGGCCGATCAGGCAGTCGTCGCCGATCGTGATGGCTGCGACGTCGAGCGCGGTGAAGTGGTAGTTGATCGCCACGCGCGCCCCGATCCGGATGTTCGACCCGAGGTCGACGAACAGCGGCGGGCGGATCGTCGAGTCCTCGCCGATCGCACCGAGCAGCTCGACCAGCAGCGCGTGGCCCGCCTCCACGTCGCGGAGGACCGTCCGCGAGTACTCCTCGGCCAGGAGAGCCGCGCGATGGGCGAGCGCCCCGACCTCCGGGTCGGCCACGTAGAGGTCGCCTGCGAGCATCCGCTCGGTGTTCGTGCGCGGGTCGCCCGCGAAGTAGTCCGTCGTCATGCCGACGACGGTACTGAGCGTCCGGCTGTCCTGTTCCCCGGGCGGCCGTATGGTCGAGCGATGGCGGACCCGGACCCGATGCACTTCGACGCGCTCGCGGACTCGTACGGGTCCGCCCGTCCGCCGTACCCGGCCGCGCTGTGGGAGCGGGTGCGCCGGACGGGGCTGGTCGCGCCGGGTCGGCGAGCGGTCGACCTCGGCGCCGGCACCGGGGAGGCGACCGGACCGCTGCTCGCGGAAGGTCTCGACGTCGTCGCCGTCGAACCGGGCGAGCAGCTGGCCGCCGTGCTCGCCGCCCGGCACCCGGCGGCCGAGGTCGTCGTCGCCCGCGCCGAGGACGCCGAGCTGGGGGACGCCGCGTTCGACCTGGCCGTCGCGGCGACGTCGATCCACTGGATGGACCTCGACACGCTCCTGCCCCGGCTGCACCGCGCCCTGGTGCCCGAGGGGCGGTTCCTCGTCTGGCGGCACGTCTTCGGCGATCCGACGGCGGAGCCCACCGCGTTCCGCGACCGGATCGCGCAGGTCGTCGCGCGACGGGGCCGGCCGCGCCGCGCAGGGAGCGCGGAGGACGCCGGCGCGACGGCGGCGCGGCTGACCGCCTCCGGGCTGTTCGCGGTCGAGGACGTCGGCGAGTACCGCTGGAGCGTCGAGCTGGACGCGGAACAGGTGCACCGGCTCTTCAGCACGTTCAGCGACTGGACCCGGGACGAGGTCGACGAGGTCGCGGCCGCCGTCGTCGATCTCGGAGGTCGCGTGGTCGAGCACTACCTGTCATGGCTGATCGTCTGCGCGCCGGTCCCCCGGACCGGGCGCGCGTAGCGGCGTCCGCGGTTCAGGCGCGAACGCCTCGGTCGCCCGCCAGGGTGGCTCGATCGCGGTGGAAGACCGAGCCGCTAGCCCAGCGTGCGATGCTCGTCAGATGGGCAAGTCGCGAACGGATGTCCTCAACCTGCGCCCTGTGATGCGAGGCGGAGGCAGGCAGAGCACCAGACACTTCCTCGACTTCGAGATCAACGGCCGAAGCCTGCGAGACCTGGTCCCAGACACCGAAGAGCTGATCACGCCCTTATGTTGAGAGTGGAGCACAGAGTCTGTGGCCATGTCGGTCCGAGCTCTACTCGGCGAAGAGGTGCCGACCGACCCCCGGGCGGCAGCACATGAGGTTCCGCTGCTGGTCTGCGACGAGTGCGGCGACCTCGGCTGCGGCGGCGTGACGGCAACGATCACCGCCACTGAAGCGGTCGTGACCTGGAGCGACTTTCGCTGGGTGGGCGCTGGCGACCCAGATCCCGAAGACACCATCGACACACTTGGAAAAGCCGTCATGTTCGAACGAAGCCAGTACCGCAGTGTGCTTGAACGGGCCATGGCGGACATGGCGGAACTAGCCAAGTAGCAACTCGCGCCCCTATCAGTCCGGATTGCTCACCGCGAAACCTCATCCCGGCCCGACCTACAGGGCAACCGCGATCAACCGGGTAGAAGTGCCGCTCTGTCGACGACGCTCGAAAAGTGAGCCGTTCCGACGGGCCAAAGTGAGGCCACCGTCTGATGGTTCTCAGTGTGTCTGGTCCTCGGCCTTGACGGAAGGCAGTGTGGGTCTGTCCAGTTTCCGGTGTAAGTCCGGTTGTTGATGTTAGCGGCGTCCGGCGCTGAGCCGGCCGTCGAAGGTGATGTCGAACGCGTTCAGGGCGCCCTTCCATCGTTGGGTCCAGCGGGCACGGCCGGTGCCGGTGGGGTCCAGGGCCATGACGGCGAGGTAGACGCACTTGAGCGCGGCCTGCTCGTTGGGGAAGTGTCCGCGGGCCCGAACGGCCTTACGGATCCGCGCGTTGACGGACTCGATCGCGTTAGTGGTGCACACGATGCGGCGGATCTCCTTGTCGAACTGCAGGAACGGGACGAACTCGGCCCACGCGTTGGACCACAGCCGCACGATCGCCGGGTACTTGTGGCCCCATGCCTCGGTGAACTCCAAGAACCTCTCCTCGGCGGCCTCGACCGTGGCGGCCTGGTAGACGGGCT
>CBINDH010000193.1:0-5512 GCA_966249365.1 uncultured Xylanimonas sp.
TCCTCGCGGTGCGGCGCACCCGCGGGCCGCGGCAGCGTCGGACGCCCGCGCGACGACCCCGGCGGACGCCCGCGCAGCGGCCGGCTCGGACGCCCGCGCAGCGGCTGCCGCGGACCTGCCCCCGCTGCCCGCGGGCATGGCCGACGCCGTCGCGCGCTTCGGCACGCACCTCGACGCGCAGCGCGGCCATTCCGTGCACACGCGCCGCGCGTACCTCGCCGACGTCACGGGGCTGCTGCGCTACGCCGTCCGCCACGGGGCCGCCGAGCTCGACGACATCCAGCTCCCCGTGCTGCGCGGGTGGCTCGGGGCGCAGGCCGAGCGCGGCCTCGCCCGCGCGACGCTCGCGCGCCGAGGTGCGGCAGCCCGCGCCTTCCTCCGCTGGGCGCACCACGCCGGTCTCACGAGCGACGACCCGTCGGCGCGCCTGGCGAGCCCCAGGGTGCCGCGCACGCTGCCCACGGTGCTCACGCCCGACGCGGCCGCCCACCTGCTCGACACGGCGCGCGACGACGCGCTCACCGCCGAGGGCGACGACCGGCCCGGGGCGCTGCGTGCCTGGGCCGCCGCCGAGCTGCTCTACGGCTCGGGGATCCGCGTCGGTGAGCTCGTGGCCGTCGACGTGGACGACGTCGACCTGCGCGAGCGCCTCGTGCGTGTGCTCGGCAAGGGCGGCAAGGAACGCGTGGTCCCGTTCGGGATCCCCGCCTCGCGGGCGCTCGTGGCCTGGCTCGAGGAGGGGCGCCCGGAGCTCGCCGGTCTCGACGCCCGCGCGGCCCTGCTGGTGGGCGACCGCGGGGGCCGCTGGGGCCAGCGGCAGGTCAGGGAGGCCATCCACAGGCTCGCCGCGCGCGCCGGCGTCGACGACGTCGCGCCCCACGCTCTGCGGCACTCGGCCGCCACCCACCTGCTCCAGGGCGGTTCGGACCTGCGCAGCGTCCAGGAGGTGCTGGGCCACGCGAACCTGGCGACGACGCAGCGGTACACCCACGTCGACGCCGAGCGGCTGCGACAGGTCTACGCGCAGGCGTTCCCGCGCGCCTGAGGCGACGCGTGACCGGGACGGTCAGCCGGGCGGGAGCAGCACGATCGGCGGCGCGACGCCGAGGAGCGTCAACGGGTCCAGGTAGGTCGTGCCGCGCCGGACGCCCCAGTGCGCGCACGCCGCGCCGGCGTCGGGCCGGGGCAGGGCGGCGCAGTGGTCGGGGTTGGCGTCGTCGCCCGGGGTGGCCGCGAGCACGCCGATCGCGTCGCCGGCCCGGACGGCGGTGCCCTGCGGCACGGTCGCGATGACGGGCTCGAGCGAGGAGCGCAGCCCGTCCGGATGCGTCACGACGACGACGGGCTTGCCCGCGACCGATCCCGCGAAGGTCACGACGCCGGCGCCGGGGGCGACGACGACGTCCCCGCGAACGGACCAGAGGTCGATTCCGCGGTGGCCCGGCTCCCAGGCGTGGGCGGGCGGGTCGAAGTACCGGGCGACGTCGCCGGGCACGGGTCGCACGAAGCGGGCGACTTCCCGATGCGCCCCCTCCGCCGCCGCCGGGAGGTCCGGCGCGCCTCCGGCGGGGGAGGGCGGCACCGAGCCGTGCGCGGACGACGGCTGGCGCGGGCCGCCCCACGCCGCGCCCGCGGCCGCCGGCGTCGTCGACAACGACACCATCGACGCAAGGACGACCGCCTGGATCGTGGCGGTGAGCTTCGCACGGGTCGGCACGCCCTCTACGCTTGCCGAGGCGTGGTGCGCCGCGCCGCCGAGCGACCGCGTCCTGTGCACCCGTGGCCCGGCGAACCGGCTGGGGGCAGCCCCCGAGCCGCCGCCGTCGACGTGACGACCGCCGCAGCACGAGCGAGCGGCTCAAGGCGCCGGGTGCGCCCCGGGTCCGGTAGACTTCCCGCGGCGATCGGAACGCTCGCGCCCGCACCCCGAACACCGGACCACCGGCGACCGGGGGACAGGTGCGTCCGTCTCGGTCGACTTCGCGCGTCATGACGCGTCCGTGCCCTCGACGAGGCAGCAGGGGCGCGACCAGGTCGGCTGTGGTCCCTGCCCCTCCATCCGGAGCGGGTGCGGTGCCGGGCTGGGTGACGCCAGGGGTGCCGCCACCCGGTGTGCACCGACAACCCAGTACCGCGGGGGCACCCAGCCCCGCACGATGCGCGCGACGCGCCGGAGGATCCGGGCTCGCGCGGGATAAGGACCAGTCATGGCCGTCGTGACCATGCGACAGCTCCTCGAGAGCGGTGTCCACTTCGGGCACCAGACCCGCCGTTGGAACCCGAAGATGAAGCGCTTCATCTTCACCGAGCGCAACGGCATCTACATCGTCGACCTGCAGCAGTCGCTGACCTACATCGACAACGCCTACAACTTCGTCAAGGAGACGGTCGCCCACGGCGGCTCCGTCCTCTTCGTCGGCACCAAGAAGCAGGCTCAGGAGCCCGTGGCCGAGCAGGCCGCGCGCGTCGGCATGCCCTACGTGAACCACCGCTGGCTCGGCGGCATGCTCACCAACTTCACCACGGTGCACAAGCGTCTCCAGCGCCTCAAGGAGCTCGAGGAGATCAACTTCGACGACGTCGCCGGCTCCGGCCTGACGAAGAAGGAGCTCCTCGTCCTGCGCCGCGAGAAGGACAAGCTCTCGCGCACGCTCGGCGGCATCCGTGACATGGCCAAGGTTCCCTCGGCCGTGTGGATCGTCGACACGAACAAGGAGCACCTCGCGGTCGACGAGGCGCGCAAGCTGGGCATCCCGGTCGTCGCGATCCTCGACACCAACTGCGACCCCGACATGGTCGACTACGCCATCCCGGGCAACGACGACGCGATCCGCTCCGTCACGCTGCTCACCCGCGTGATCGCCGACGCCGTCGCCGAGGGCCTCCTGGCCCGCCACTCCGGCAAGACCGCTGCCGCCGAGGGCGAGGCCGAGCCGCTGGCCGAGTGGGAGCGCGAGCTCCTGGCCGGCGCCGAGGCCGCTGCCGAGGCCCCCGCTGCCGAGGCCCCCGCCGCCGAGGCCGCCGAGGTCGAGGCTCCGGCTGCCGAGGCCGAGAAGTCCGAGTGAGGTGACGCGGGCCGGAGCTCGTGAAGCTCCGGCCCGCTCCCTTGCCGTCTGAACCCTTATTCCCCCAGGAGCGCTCCCATGGCGAACTACACCATCCAGGACATCAAGGATCTGCGTGCGCTGACCGGCGCCGGGATGACCGACGTCAAGAAGGCCCTCGAGGAGGCCGACGGCGACCAGCAGAAGGCCGTCGAGCTCATCCGCAAGCGCGGTCTGGCCAAGGCCGCCAAGCGTGAGGGCAACGCGACCTCCGAGGGCCTCGTGGCCGTCAAGGTCGAGGACGCCGCCGCCGGCCAGGTCGCGACTCTCGTCGAGGTCAACGCCGAGACGGACTTCGTCGTCAAGAACGAGAAGTTCATCGCGCTCGCCGACCAGATCCTCGAGGCCGTCGCCGCTGCCGGTGCCGCCGACGCCGAGGCCGCGCTCGCCGCGCCCGCCGGTGGCGAGACCGTCGCCGACCTGATCGCCGGGGCCGCCGGCACCATGGGCGAGAAGATCGTCCTGGCTCGCGTGGCTCGCGTCGAGGGCCCGAAGGTCACGACCTACCTGCACCGCACCGCGAAGGACCTGCCGCCGAGCATCGGCGTCGTCGTCGTCACCGACGAGGCCGCCGAGCCCGTCGCCAAGGACGTCGCGCAGCACGTCGCCGCGATGGCCCCGAAGTACCTCACCCGCGAGGACGTCCCGGCCGAGATCGTCGACAAGGAGCGCGAGATCGCCCGCGAGGTGTCGATCGCCGAGGGCAAGCCCGAGGCCGCGCTGCCGAAGATCGTCGAGGGTCGCCTCAACGGCTTCTTCAAGGAGAACGTCCTGGTCGAGCAGCCGCTCGCCAAGGACACCAAGGTGACCGTCGCCAAGCACGTCGAGGCCACGGGCGGCCAGCTGCTCGGCTTCGTCCGCTTCCGCGTCGGCAACTGACGCACCCGTGCGGCCCGGCACTACCCGACGGTAGAGCCGGGCCGCACGCGCACCCGGGTCCGGGTGCCGCACGACCCAGCAGTGAAGACGACGAGGACGGTGGCCGATGACCAAGAAGACGAACCCGACGACCGAGGCCTCGCGCCGCGTCCTGCTCAAGCTGTCCGGTGAGGCGTTCGGCGGCGGTGCCGTCGGCCTCGACGCCGTCGTCGTCCGGCGCATCGCCGAGGAGATCGGCGAGGCCGTGCGTCAGGGCGTGCAGGTCGCCGTCGTCGTCGGCGGCGGCAACTTCTTCCGGGGTGCCGAGCTCTCGCAGGCCGGCATGGACCGCGCCCGTGCCGACTACATGGGCATGCTCGGCACCGTGATGAACTGCCTGGCCCTCCAGGACTTCCTGGAGCAGACCGGCACCAAGACGCGCGTGCAGACCGCGATCACGATGGGCCAGGTGGCCGAGTCGTACATCCCGCTGCGGGCCATCCGCCACATGGAGAAGGGGCGCGTGGTCATCTTCGGCGCCGGTGCCGGCATGCCGTACTTCTCCACCGACACGGTCTCCGTGCAGCGTGCCCTCGAGACGCACTGCCACGAGGTGCTCATGGGCAAGAACGGCGTCGACGGCGTCTACGACTCCGACCCGCGCAAGAACCCGGACGCGGTGCGCTACGAGCACCTGACCTACGACGTCGCGCTGCGCGACAACCTGCAGGTCATGGACAACACCGCGATCGCGATGTGCCGTGACAACGACGTGACGATGCGCGTCTTCGGCCTGGAAGGTGCGGGTAACGTGACGTCCGCGCTGCTGGGCGAGAAGATCGGCACACTGATGACGGCCCAGCCGCTGACCGACCGACTCTAGGAGCACCCAGTGATCGACGAGACTCTCTTCGAGGCCGAGGAGAAGATGGACAAGGCGATCGAGGTCGCCATGGAGGACTTCGCGGGCATCCGCACCGGTCGTGCCAACGCCGGGATGTTCAACAAGATCGTCGTGGACTACTACGGCGCACCGACCCCGCTGCAGCAGCTCGCCTCGTTCAACATCCCCGAGGCGCGCACCGTGCTGATCTCGCCCTTCGACAAGGGCTCGATGGCGGCGATCGAGAAGGCGCTGCGCGACTCCAACCTGGGCGTGAACCCGTCGAACGACGGCAACGCGATCCGCATCAACCTCCCCGCCCTCACCGAGGAGCGCCGCCGCGACTACGTCAAGCTCGCCAAGACCAAGGCGGAGGACGCGCGCATCACGGTGCGCAACATCCGCCGCAAGGCCAAGGACGCGCTCGACAAGCTCGTCAAGGACGGCGAGGTCGGCGAGGACGAGGTCGTCCGCGCGGAGAAGGAGCTCGAGGCCCTGACGAAGAAGCACGTCGAGCAGATCGACCACCTTCTCGCCGGCAAGGAGAGCGAGCTGCTCGAGGTCTGATGACCGACATTCCTGAACCCGCGCCGCGCGCGAGGCGTGCCGGGCGCAACCTTCCGGCTGCCATCGCGGTCGGCATCCTGCTGCTCGGCATCGTCGCCGC
>CBINDH010000194.1:0-5499 GCA_966249365.1 uncultured Xylanimonas sp.
GCCGCTCGTCGAGATCGACGGCGCCCCGACGTACCCGCCGTCGGGCGAGCTGCGGCTGACGACGGTGTCGGTGGGCGGCGGCCCGGTGGGTGACGTCTTCGCGATGGACGTCCTGTACTCGTGGCTGTCGGACGAGCGTGCGGCCCTGCCGGTCGAGGCCGTGTTCCAGACGGGCATCACCCAAGAGCAGCAGCAGCAACAGAGCCAGGAGCAGATGCTCAGCTCGCAGGAACGCGCGACGGCCGCCGCCCTCAGCGAGGTGGGGTTCACCGTCCCGGCCACGCTGACCGTGGTCGGCATCCCCGACGGGTCGCCGTCGGCCGGGCTGGCCGAGGAGGGCGACGTGCTGCGCACCCTCGACGGTGCCGAGCTCACCACCTACGAGGACCTCCTCGCGGGGCTCTCGGCGATCACCCCCGGGGACGAGACCGTGCTCGGTGTCGACCGCGACGGCGCGCGCGTCGACCTGACCATCGCCACCACCGAGACGAGGACGGAGGACGGCGGGCGCCGGGCCGCGCTGGGCGTGCTCGTCTCGTCCGACTACGACTTCCCGGTCGACGTCGAGATCCAGATCGAGGACATCGGCGGACCGAGCGCCGGGATGATGTTCGCGCTCGCGATCATCGACCGCCTCACGCCCGAGGACGAGCTCAACGGTGCGGTCGTGGCCGGCACGGGCACCATCGACGTCGACGGTGCCGTCGGGCCGATCGGCGGCATCGAGCAGAAGATGCACGGTGCGCTGCGCGACGGCGCCGCCTGGTTCCTGGCGCCGGCGACGAACTGCGACGAGGTCGTGGGGAACGTGCCCGACGGGCTGCGGGTCGTCGAGGTCTCGAACCTCGCCGAGGCGCGCGCCGCGATCACCGCGATCGGCGCGGGCGAGGCGGACGGCCTGCCGACCTGCTCCGGACCTGGCGGGTCGGCGGGCTCCGCGCGCGACCGCGTGGCCCCAACCGGTGGGAACCTGGGGTAGACAGGGGACGTTAGCCCTGACGAGCGCGCAGACGCGCGGTCGAGTCCATCCCGAGCGAGGTTCTTGTGTCGTTCGCACCACCCCGTCGTCCCTCCCCGCCCGCGCGGCGTCGCCTGTCACCGCTCGCGATCACGATCATCGTGCTCGCCGTCGTGGTGGTCGCGACGCTGCTGCTCGCCCAGTTCTGGACCGAGGTGATGTGGTTCCAGGCGCTCGACTTCGGCCGGGTGATCTGGACGCAGTGGATCGCCCGCGCGATCCTCTTCGCCATCGGGTTCCTGCTCATGGCCGGAGCCCTGTACTGGTCCTTCAACGCCGCGTACCGCGCCCGGCCGGTCTACGCGCCGTCGACGCCCGAGCAGGCGACCCTCGACCAGTACCGCGAGGCCGTCGAGCCGCTGCGGCGCGTCGTGATGATCGCGGCTCCCCTCGTCGTCGGGTTCTTCGCGGGCGTCGCCGCGTCGGCGCAGTGGAAGACCGTCCTCCTCGCGATGAACTCCGTGCCGTTCGGCACGACCGACCCGCAGTTCGGGATCGACCAGAGCTTCTACATCTTCCAGCTCCCGGCGATCCGGTTCGGGCTGAGCCTGCTCATCGCCGTCGTCATCGTCTCCGCCATCGCCGCGCTGGTCACGCACTACCTGTACGGCGGCCTGCGCGTCGGGCCCGTGCCCGAGGGCACACCGCGGACCACCCGGGCCGCGCGCATCCAGCTCGCAGTCACGGGCGCGGTGCTCATGCTGCTGCTCGCGGCGAACTACTGGCTCGACCGGTACTCGCTGCTCACCTCGGCGGGCGACAAGTTCGACGGCGCCTCGTACTCCGACGTGCACGCGGTCATCCCGTCGAAGGCGATCCTGGCGGGAGTCGCGGTGCTCGTCGCGATCGCGTTCATCGTCGCGTCGGTGCGCGGCAACTGGCGGCTGCCCGCCATCGGCGTCGGGCTCATGGTGGTCTCCGCCATCGCCATCGGCGGCGTCTACCCGTGGGTCGTCCAGCGCTTCCAGGTCCAGCCCAACGCCCAGCAGCTCGAGACGCCGTTCATCCAGCGCAACATCGACGCGACGCTGACGGCGTTCGGCCTCGACGACGTCGACAAGCAGCAGTACGCCGCGAAGACGACGGCGGAGGCGGGCGCGCTGCGCGAGGATGCCGAGACGACGGCGTCGATCCGACTGCTCGACCCGCAGATCGTCAGCCCGTCGTTCCGCCAGCTGCAGCAGAACAAGCAGTACTACGACTTCCAGGACCAGCTCTCGGTCGACCGGTACACGATCAACGGCGAGTCGCGCGACACGGTCATCGCCGTGCGCGAGCTCAACCTCGAAGGTCTGGGGGCGCGCCAGCGCAACTGGGTCAACGACCACACCGTCTTCACGCACGGTTACGGCGTCGTCGCGGCGTTCGGCAACCAGACGGGGGCCGACGGCCGGCCGGCGTTCTTCGAGGGCGGCATCCCCACCGCGGGCGAGCTGACCGACGCGCAGGCGTACGAGCCGCGCATCTACTTCAGCCCGATGACGACGGAGTACTCGATCGTCGGGGCGCCGGAGGGGACGACCCCCTGGGAGCTCGACTACCAGGCCGACGACGCCCAGGGCGGCGACCAGGTCAACTCGACCTTCCCGACGCAGGAGATCACCGCGGGCCCGCCCATCGGCTCGCTGATGAACAAGGTGCTGTACGCGATCAAGTTCGGCTCGCAGGAGATCCTGTTCTCCGACCGCGTCACGAGCGAGTCGCAGGTCCTGTACGACCGCGACCCGCAGCAGCGCGTCGCGAAGGTGGCCCCGTGGCTGACGCTCGACAACCGCGTGTACCCCGCCGTCGTCGACGGCAAGGTCAAGTGGATCGTCGACGGCTACACGACGTCGGACGCGTACCCGTACTCCACGTCGACGCCGATGAGCGAGTCGATCACGGACTCGATCACCGCCGCGGCACAGGCGCAGGGCATGACGCTGTCGCTGCCGCCGTCGGTCAACTACATCCGCAACTCGGTCAAGGCGACCGTCGACGCGTACACGGGTGAGGTCACGCTCTACGCGTGGGAGCCGGAGGACCCGATCCTCAAGGCGTGGGAGAGGGTCTTCCCGGACGCGGTGCAGCCGATGTCGGAGATCTCCGGCGACCTGATGAGCCACCTGCGCTACCCCGAGGACATGTTCAAGGTGCAGCGCGCGCTCATGCAGCGCTACCACGTCACCGACCCGGCCCAGTTCTTCACCGGCCAGGACGAGTGGCGCAGCCCGAACGACCCGGTCACCAACAACGCCTCGGCCGCGACCGCCGTCACGGGTGTCCGCCCGCTCCAGCCGCCGTACTTCCTGACGCTGCAGATGCCGGAGCAGGAGTCGCCGGCGTTCTCGCTCACGTCGGTGTTCATCCCCGGCGGGTCCAGCGACCGCGAGATCCTCACCGGCTTCCTCGCCGTCGACGGCGAGGCGGGATCCGAGGACGGCGTCAAGGCCCCCGGGTACGGCAAGCTCCGCCTGCTCGCCATGCCGCGCGACAACACCGTGCCCGGTCCCGGCCAGGTGCAGAACAACTTCAACACCAACACGACGATCTCGACGCAGCTCAACGTGCTCCAGATCGGCGACTCGACGGTGCTGCGCGGCAACCAGCTCACGCTGCCCGTCGGCGGCGGCCTGCTCTACGTGCAGCCGGTGTACGTGCAGTCGCGCTCGGGGACGCAGTTCCCGCTGCTGCGCAAGGTGATGGTCTCGTTCGGCAACTCCATCGGGTTCGCGGACACGCTCGACGCCGCGCTCGACCAGGTGTTCGGCGGTGACTCCGGTGCCCCCGCCGGCGACGCCGGGGCGAACGACGGGTCGACGGACGAGCCGACGGACGAGCCGACGGAGCCGACGGAGCCGACGACGCCGACGACGCCGCCGCCGACCGGCACCGGTGACGCCCGGGCCGACCTCAACCAGGCGCTGCAGGACGCCAACGCGGCCCTCCAGGAGGGTCAGGCGGCGCTGCAGGCGGGCGACTTCGCGGCCTACGGCGCGGCACAGCAGAAGTTGCAGGAGGCGCTCGAGCGGGCCATCGCGGCGGACGCGGCGCTGGGCGGCTGACCTCGGTCGGAACGTCGCATGACTGGTCCCCCGGGGACGGATTTGGCCGTTCCCGGGGGATCAGGTAATGTTCTCTGAGTCGACGCGGGGTGGAGCAGCTCGGTAGCTCGCTGGGCTCATAACCCAGAGGTCGCAGGTTCAAATCCTGTCCCCGCTACCACGGAAAGGCCCACTGGCCAGCAGAAATGCCGGCCAGGGGGCCTTTCGCTTTCTCCGCCGGCGGGGTAGCTCTGAGGGTTAGCGGCCAGAAGGTGTGTCCGCGCCGGGCGTGTCGCGGGGTCAGTTCTGGCGGCCGGCCCAGCCTTTGCGGTGCCAGAGTCCTTCGTCTGCGGTGGCGTGTTGCCGTAGCCGCCGGGCACGGGTTCGTGGTTGGTGATGACGACTGCGGTGGGTGCGGGGTTGTAGTGCTCGGGCCGGATCAGCGTGGCTGGCGGGGCGGGCCTGGTGGAGTGGAGGTTGCACCACCACGTGGGCCGCGCGAACTCACCCGGTCAGGTCATAAGCGTTTCTCTGTTGCCTCTGGCATCTGTCGCCGGGCGCTGCTAGCGTCTGCGCACCCAGTCCACCTGGACGGGTGACCTCAGTTGACAAGGGCGTCACATTGAACGCTTTACGACTTCGCTGGCGTAAGGCTCTGATCATCGGCGTCGCCGGTATCGCCGCGAGGATGGCAGGACCCGCGTACGCCTCCACCAACCCCGAGCCCTCCGGGGGCACCGTGGTCGCACCACTGGCCGACGGGACGAACGGTGCCAACGACGGCCCCGCGTCACTCGACATGTCCGGACCGGTCGGCATCACCCCTTACGCAGCCACGGTCTGCGAACCGAACTCCGTCTACGACTACGCGACCAGCGCGACGAAGTCGGGGAAGGTGACGGCGTGGACCCTTCACATCCGCAACGACTCCGCGCCCGAGACGATGGTCTTCAAGACCACGAGCGTCTACAGCCTGACCGCGCACGCGTCCGTCAGCGGGACGATCGACGCGGGCATCTCGTTCGCCAAGGTCGCCCAGGCCTCGCTGGGCATCACGACCGGGTACGGGATCGAAGGCAACGTCGCGACGACGAAGGAGGTCTCGCAGACGGTCTCTTGGAGCACCCCAGGCAAGTGGGTCATCTTCGGAGGCGTCTACAAGGGGACGGGCACCGGAGTTCACGCCCGGTGCACGTCCAACGGCTTGTCGGCGACCACGCTCGGCACGGCCAGCGTCACCACGTTCGACAAGGGTCAGGTGACCGGCCTGATCAACTGCGCGAACTCGGTGACCGGGCTCGTCGCAGTCGATGCGAAGACCAAGTGCGGCTGAACTTGGCTTCTCGATCCGCTGGCGCAGCACTCGTGCTGGCGGCGGTTCTCCTGACGGGGAGTTGCACAGCGGGCGCAGACACTGCGTCCCCTACCAACTCCCCGTCAGGGGCACAGGCGGGCGCC
>CBINDH010000195.1:0-5470 GCA_966249365.1 uncultured Xylanimonas sp.
CGCACGGGTCGGTCTTCCGCGCGGTGCGCGACGCCGACGGCGTCCATCTGCAGGTTCCGGGCGCGACGGGCTGGGACGAGACGGACCCGGCCGTCGTCGGCACGACGTCCCTGACCTTCGAGAACGGCGCCAACGACACGCTCGCCCTGGTGACCGCATCCGCCGAGACGACCTACCGGGGCAGGCTCCGGGCGGTCGCCGACGGCGCGTCGCCCGGGCTCAAGACCGTGAACGTCGTCCCCATGGAGTCCTACCTGAGGTCCGTCGTCCCGGCCGAGTCCCCGTCGTCCTGGCCCGCGGCCGCGCTCCGGGCGCAGGCCGTCGCCGCGCGGACCTACGCCGCGTACGAACGCGCTGCCGCCCCGAGCGGCCGCGCGTGGGACCTGTGCGACACCGCGGGCCGCACGACGACGCGGAACGGGGTCGCGACGAGCAACGAGGCCGCCGCGACCGACGCCGCGATCACCTCCACCCAGAACGTCGTCCTCACCGACGGCGGCGCACCGGCCTTCGCGCAGTTCAGCTCGTCGAACGGCGGCTGGACGACCGCCGGGCAGTTCCCGTACCAGCAAGCGGTGGAAGACACGTGGGACGCGGTCGGCAACCTCGAGTCGCCGTGGACGGCCCAGCTGACCGCGGCCCAGATCCAGGCGAAGTACCCCGCCGTCGGCACGCCGCAGACCATCGAGGTGCTGCGCCGCAACGGCAACGGCGAGTGGGGCGGCCGCGTCGTCGACGTGCGCCTGACAGGAGCGAGCGGCAGCGTCACCGTCACCGGCAGCGCGTTCGCCTCGGCGTTCGGCCTCAAGAGCAGCTGGTGGCGGGTGACGGGTCGCTTCACGAGCGTGCCCACGCCGACGATCTCCGGCACCGCCGCCGTCGGGGCGGTGCTCACCGCCGGTCCTGGCACCTGGACCCCCACCCCCGACTCCGTGAGCTACCAGTGGCTGCTCGGCGGCGTCGCGATCAGCGGCGCGACGGCGAAGACCTACACCGTCCGACCCACCGACCAGGGCAAGGCCCTCACCGTGCGGGTGACCGCGTCGAAGGCCGGCTACGTCACCGCGAGCGCGACCTCCGCGGGGAAGTCGGTGCCCTGGGCCAAGGCGTCACTGTTCACGCTCTCCCCCGATCTCGACGGTGACGGGCGGGGCGACGTGCTGGCCGTGCGCGGCGGGCTGCTGGTCATGTACCCGGCCACGACGTCGGGGACGCTCGGCACCGGGAAGGTGATCGGATCCGGGTTCGCAGGCCAGCAGGTCTACGCCCCCGGTGACTGGAACGGCGACCGCAGGTCCGACGTCATCACGGTCCGGACCGACGGCCTGATGTTCCTGTACGCCGGCACCGGCAAGGGCACGCTCGGTGCCGCCAAGCAGATCGGCAACGGCTGGACGGGCTTCCGGGTCGTCCCTGCCGGCGACCTCACCGCCGACGGGCGCAACGACCTGCTCGCCATCACACCCGCCGGCGACCTGAAGCTCTACGCGGGCAACGGCAGCGGCGGGTTCAAGTACCCCTACCCCAAGGTGGGCAACGGCTGGACCGGGTTCGACCTGTACGCCGCCGGCGACATCACCAAGGACGGCCGCAACGACATCCTGTCGGTCGACTCTCGAGGCAACCTGTGGGCGTACGCCGGCCGGGGCAACGGCACGTTCCAGGCCAAGAAGCAGGTCGGCAACGGCTGGAGCGCCTATACGCTCGGCGCCGGCGCCGACCTCAACGGCGACAGGCTCTCCGACATCGTCGGACGGGACGACGCGGCCGGAACCCTGTACTTCTACGGCGGCCGGGGCAGCGGGTTCTTCAACGCCAAGAAGGCCATCGGCACCGGCTGGTAGACGCCGAGGGCCGGGACGCGGATCGCGTCCCGGCCCCCGTGGCCTCCTACCAGACCCGTCAGCAGGCCTTGCTCACGCCCTCACGCGCCGACGCCAGCACGGCCTCGCACACGCGCAGCGTCTGCAGGCCCTGCTCCATCGTCACGATGTCGGTGGACCTGCCCAGGACGGCGTCACGGAACGCCTCGTGCTCCACGCGCAGCGGCTCGCGCTTCGCGAACGCGAAGCGGGTCACGTCGCCCTCCGCGACACCCCGGAAGGCGCTCACCGCGTCCCACACGGTCGGGACGACGCCGTTCGCGTAGAACGTCAGGTCGCCCGTCGCGGTGTCGGCCACGTAGGCGCCACGCTCGCCGGTCACGATCGTCAGGCGCTCCTTCATCGGCGAGAGCCAGTTGATCGTGTGGCTCACGATGACGTCGTTCGCGAGGCGGCCCGTCGCGAGCACCATGTCCTCGTGCTCGCGGCCCGAGCGGTGCTGCGTCTGCGCGGCGACCGTCGCGTACTCGCTCTGCGCGACCCACGCCGTGAGGTCGAAGTCGTGCGCGCCGAGGTCCTTGACGACGCCGACGTCGGCAATACGAGCCGGGAACGGCCCCTGCCGCCGCGTGGCGATCTGGTAGACCTCCCCGAGCTCGCCGGCCTCGATGCGGCGACGGAGCTCCTGGAGCGCCGGGTTGTAGCGCTCGACGTGGCCGACGGCACCGACGAGCCCCGCGTCGGCGAACGCCTTGACCATGCGCTCGCCCTTCTCGATCGAGGCCTCGATGGGCTTCTCGACCATCGTGTGCACACCCGCGGCCGCGAGCTTGAGCGCCGCGTCCTCGTGAAACGCCGTGGGCACGGCGACCATCGCCATGTCGATGCCGGCGGCGATGAGGCTCTCGACGTCGGGCAGCACCTCGAGGTCGCGTGCGACGCCGAACTTGTCACCGCCCGGGTCCGCGATCGCGACCAGGTCGATGCCCTCGACCTCGCGCATCACCCGGGCGTGGTGGCGGCCCATCGACCCGATGCCGAGGAGGCCGGCTCGCAGGTTCGCCATCACGCACCCGCCTTGACCACGGTGTTGACCGCGGTGACGATCCGGTCGAGGTCCTCCTGCGTCAGCGACGGGTGCACCGGCAGGGAGATGACCTCCGCGGCGGCCTTCTCCGTCTGGGGCAGCTCGAGGTCGGGCGCGAACTTCTTCAGGGAGTCGAGCCGGTGGTTCGGGATCGGGTAGTAGACGCCCGAGCCGACCTGGTGCTCCTCGCGCAGTGCCGTGACGACGCGGTCGCGGTCCTCGGCGACGCGGATCGTGTACTGGTGGTAGACGTGGGTGGCGCCCTCGGCGACCGCCGGGACGACGACGCCCTCGAGGTTCGCGTCGAGGAAGGCCGCGTTGGCGCGGCGCTGCTCGGTCCACGCGCCGACCTTCGTGAGCTGGACGCGGCCGATGGCGGCGTGGATGTCGGTCATGCGCGCGTTGAAGCCGACGAGCTCGTTGGCGTACTGACGCTCCATGCCCTGGTTGCGCAGCAGGCGGACGTTGCGGGCCACCTCGTCGGTGGCGCACGACACCATGCCGCCCTCGCCCGAGGTCATGTTCTTCGTCGGGTAGAGGCTGAACATCGCGAACGTGCCGAACGAGCCCACCGGGGCACCGTGCAGCGTGGCGCCGTGCGCCTGCGCGGCGTCCTCGAAGATGGCGATGCCGTGCTTGTCGGCGAGCGCCGCGAAGCCGTCCATGTCGGCCGGGTGGCCGTAGAGGTGCACCGGCATGACGGCCTTGGTGCGCTCGGTGATCGCCGCCTCGACCGACGCCGGGTCGAGGCAGAACGTCACCGGGTCGATGTCGGCGAACACGGGCGTCGCACCCGTCAGCGCCACCGAGTTGCCGGTCGCCGCGAACGTGAACGACGGGACGATGACCTCGTCGCCCGGGCCGATGCCGGCGGCGAGGAGGCCGAGGTGCAGGCCCGAGGTGCCCGAGTTGACCGCGACGCAGGTGCGCCCGCCCACGAGCTGGGCGCCGAACTCCTGCTCGAACGCGGCGACCTCCGGGCCCTGGGCGATCATGCCGCTGCGCAGGACGCGATCGACGGCCTCACGCTCCTCGTCACCGACGATCGGCTTCGCTGCCGGGATGAACGTGCTCACTTGCTGGCCACCTCTCGAATGGTTCCCTCGAACTCCGCGTAGACGGTACCCGTCTGCGGACAGACCCACGTGTCGCCCTCCTGCCGGAGGGGGACGCCCGCCTTGCCGACCCACCCGACCTGGCGCGCGGGGACCCCCATGACGATGGCGTGGTCCGGGACGTCGCGCGTCACGACGGCGCCCGCCGCGACCGTCGCCCAGGCACCGATGGTCACGGGTGCGACGCACACCGCGCGGGCGCCGATCGAGGCGCCGTCGCCGATGGTGACGCCGACGGCGTGCCAGTCGTCGGCGCTCTTGAGCGAGCCGTCCGGGTTGATCGCCCGCGGGTAGGTGTCGTTCGTGAGCACGGCGGCCGGGCCGATGAACACACCGTTGCCCAGCTTCGCGGGCTCGTAGACGAGCGCGTAGTTCTGGACCTTGCAGTGGTCACCCATCTGCACCCCGGTGCCGATGTAGGCCCCGCGCCCGACGACGCACCCCTCGCCCATGACGACGTCCTCGCGGACCTGCGCCAGATGCCAGACGGACGTCCCGTCGCCGATCGTCGCGCCTTCGGCGACGTCGGCACTGGGAACGATTCGGACAGCCATCGGTGACTCCCTCACCACTCGTGGTTCCCGGCCGTGCGGTGTCCCTCCGGCCGACACGCGAGAGAGTACCGGAACGGGTGGTCAGACCTCGACGGGGAGGCGGCAGCGAGAGCCCCGTCCGCCGCCGATTGCGGAGGGGCCGGTCGCGAGCGCACGATGCTGTGACAGGTCCGATCGACGCCGACGGATGGAGCCGACATGTTGCGGCTACGCAGGACAGCGCTCGTCGTAGCGACAACGTTGCTCGTCTCGGTCGCGGCCGCCGCCCCGGCGACGGCCGCGCCGATCCCGGGCGAGCGGGTCACGCTCCCGCCGGGCGGGGCCATCACGGTGGCCGGACGTGGGTACGGGCACGGCATCGGCCTGTCGCAGTACGGCGCGCGTGCACGTGCCGACGCGGGGTCCTCGGCCGCCCAGATCCTCGGCTTCTACTACCCGGGCACGGCCAGCGCGAGCCCGGCCAACTCCGCGCTGCGGGTGCTCGTCACCGCCGACAACGACGATGTCACCACCGTCGTCGCGGAGTCCGGGATGACGGTCACGGACTCGTCCGGGACCCGCGCCGTCACCTTCACGAACTCCTCGGGCTCCACGGTGACGCCCAGCCAGCTCCGCCTGCTCCGGCAGGCGGAGCACCTGGTGCTCCAAGGCCTCGTCGGCTCGACGTGGACCGCGTGGTCCGGGACGATCGCCGGGAGCGCCGCCACCCTCAACGCGTCGGACGCGACCGTGCAGGTGGTGCTGCCGAACGGGACACGCAAGGACTACCGCGGTGCCATCCGAGCCGTGTTCGACGGCGCGACGCCCGGGCTCGCCACGGTCGACGTCGTCCCCATGGAGTCGTACCTGCGGTCGGTGGTGCCCGCGGAGGTCCCGGCGAGCTGGCCCGCC
>CBINDH010000196.1:0-5433 GCA_966249365.1 uncultured Xylanimonas sp.
CGCCGCCACCGCCGCCGCCGCCACCGCCGGCGTAGCCCCCGCCGCCGGAACCGCCGGTCGTCCCGTCGCCGCCCGCACCGCTCGCCCGCTCCTGCTCGGCAGCCTGCTCGCGCAGCTTCTTGGCCACCTCGTCGAAGGCGTTCGACACCATCAGGAGGGACACCTTGTGCGTCGAGTCCCACTCGCTGAGGAACCGCGTGGCGTCCGGGCCCTCCCAGCGGGCCGCGCGGATCTTGCTGCCGATCGTGCGGGCAGCGTCCTCGAGCCCTTCGCCGTTGCGCTCGAACGCCGAGGCAAGCTGGCGCAGCTCGACCGGGTCTGCCCCGAGCCTTGCGGTCATCGTTTCCCCTCTGAGTCTGTCGGGTGGGGCGACGCGTCATGGGGACGAGTCCCCATGACGTGGGCGGGGGTGCGGCAGCGCCCCGCTGACACACCCCCCACGCACGACGCGCCGGAGCGCACCTGGGTCAGGCGCCCGAGGTCTTCTCCTGCTGCTCGGCGTTGCGCACGGCGCGCTTGCCGAAGTCGTCCAGCGCCGTCGCGACCTGCTTGAGGTCGGCCTTGTACTGGCCGTTCCACTCGTTCTTGAAGCGCTCCGCGTCGGCGCCCTTCCAGAACACGCTGTTCAGCTTCTGGGTGATCTGCCGCATGATGTGCGACAGCTGGTCCGCGTCGGACTCCATCTTCTTGCCGAGGCTGCGGACCTCAGCGACGTCCATACCGAGCTTGTTGCCGGCCATCTCAACTCCAAACGGTTCCCGCGGCCTTGTACGGCCGCCCCTGCGATGTCTTGGGGTGGTGCGCGCCGGTCGGCGTCAGCCGACGGCGGGATGGCTCAGCGAGCCGACGTCTGCGTCTGCTCGCTGAGCTCGCGCTGCGCCTTCTGACCGATCTGCTCGAGCGCGTTCGCGACCCTCTTCAGGCGGGTCGACAGGTCGCCGTCCCAGTCGCCCTTGAACTTCTCGGCGTCGGGGCCGTCCCAGGTGGTGCTCTTGACCTTGGCACCCAGCGTCTGGGCGATCTCCTCGATCTTGTTCGACTTGCTCTTGAGGAGCGCGACGAGCTCGCGCATGTCCTCGGGGTTGAGGCCCTTGTAGCCACCCATTGCGGTCTTCCTTTCCCCCAAGCGGCCCCGTGCGGTCCGCCGTCGTCCGTTGACATCGGGTATGCAACCAGGTCGGTCGCACACCCGTCGATGGGGAGCGGTCCCCATCGGCACCCCGTCCTACTCGGGCAGCGCCACGTGCACCTTGCGCGGGCGCCCCCCGACGACGAGGAAGCCTCGCCCGGGCGGGAAGTCGTTGCGCCGGAACCTGCCCAGCGCGGTGTTGAGCAGGGAGTCGCCGTCGAGCTCGCCAGGGACGAGCAGCAGGCCGGCACGCCCGGCCTTGAACGGCTGAGCGAGCGTCCACGCCTGTCCCCACGTCGACGTCTCGGCCTCACCGACGACGAGCTGGTCGGCGCGCACCGCCGACCGCACGTAGCGGTCGATCGCGCTCTCCGCGTCGGAGTCGGTGAAGTCCGTGAGGTTCTCGACGACCACGGTCAGGCTGCCGGGTGCGTGCTCGCCGGCGTCGACCTCGCCGCGCAGCTCACGCAGCAGGTCCGCGACGTCGTCCTCGCCGTAGGCCGCCCGGTCCCAGACGTCGAGGTTCGCCAGCGGGGTGCGGCGCATCGCCACGTGCACGACCGTCGAGCGGCCGGCGCGGCGGATCGCCTGGGCGATCGTCGCGACGGCCGTCGTCTTGCCCGACGCGGGCGGCCCCGCGAGCAGGAACGTGCCCCGCTCCGGCAGCGCGATGGGCGAGACGTCCGTGTCCTCGAGTGCGAACACCGCGCCGACGCCGTCCGTGGCGGGCAGCGTCGCGAGGCTGAACGAGTCCGGCAGGCGTCGCAGCCCGGGCGCGGGCCGCACCCCCATCCGCTCCATCGTCGTCTTGAGGTTCGCGACGGCGCGCGCCTGGATGGCGGCGTTCGTGTCGCCGCTGAGGACCGCGACCTGCAGCTCGTCGCCGTCGACGACAGCCCGTCCGGGCGGGCTGGTGACCGTCAGGACGTCCTTGGGCTCGCCGACCGCGGCGTACTCGTCCTCGCTCGCGAGCCGGTGCACGATGCGCTTCTGGATGGTCGAGCCGAGCGACGTCGGCACCGCGTTGGCGCGGTCGCCGGCGACGACGACGTGCACGCCCACCTGGCGTCCGTCGGTCGCGATCTGGGAGAAGATCCCCCACGCCGGACCCCACTCGTACGCCTCGCGGAACGGGCCGACGCCGTCGACGAGCAGGAGGATGCGCGGCTCGTCCGGGGCGCCCGCGAGACGCCGGTACTCGCCGATCGAGTCCGCGCGCACCGCCGCGTACCGCTCGGCGCGCTCGTCGACGATGTGCGAGAGCAGCCGCAGCACGCGGCCCACCATCTCCTCGTCGTTGCCGTCGACGACGGCGCCGACGTGCGGCAGCTCCTCCAGCATCCGCAGGCCCGCGGCGCCGAAGTCGAGCGCGTACACGTGCACGGGCCCGCCGCGCGCGGTGATCGCGGCCGAGACGGCGACGGTGCGCAGCGTCGTCGACTTCCCGGAGCCGCCCGTGCCGAAGACCGCGAGGTTGCCGTCGCGGTCCGGCTCGTAGAAGAACGTCGGCTGCTGCTGGCCGCGCGGGTCGTCCTGGACGCCGAGGAGGAGCTGGTCGTCGGTGCGCGGGTTGGGCAGCAGCGCGAGGTCGTACGTCGGCGCGAGCTCGTCGAGCCACGGCTTACGGGGCGTGGGCACGCCCGCCGCGCGGGCGGCGCGCGAGATGTTCGTCACGACGCGCGCGATGTCGTTCGGGCCCGGGTCGCGCACCTCCTCGACCTCGGGCGCCGGGACGTCCCAGCGCGCGTTGGTGCCGAAGCTCATCTCCTCGACGTCGATGCGCGGCCGGTCGGGACGGTCGAGCGTCCACCCGCCCGCGTAGCCGGTCTGGAAGCCGGTGATGCGGCCCGGACCCGTCTTGGCGGCTCCGCGGCCCGGGATCGACGGGTCGAAGTGCGCGGCGATCGGCAGGCCGAGCACGTCGTTCGAGTCGGACTCGTCGGCCATGCGCAGCGCGATGCGCAGGTTGGTGTTGGCACGCAGGTTGTCCTTGATGACGCCCGCGGGCCGCTGCGTCGCCAGGATGAGGTGCAGGCCCAGCGAACGGCCGCGCTGCGCGACGTCGACGACGCCGTCGACGAACTCGGGCACCTCGCCCACGAGGGCGGCGAACTCGTCGACCACGATGATGAGGCTCGGCGGCGCCTCGGGGTCGCCGGTGCGCTCGAGCGACGCGAGGTCCTTGGCCTTCTTCCGGTTGAGCAGGTGCTCGCGGTAGTGCAGCTCGGCACGCAGCGACGTGAGCGCCCGGCGCACCAGGTGCGGGGACAGGTCCGTGACCAGGCCGACGGTGTGCGGCAGGTGCACGCAGTCGGCGAACGCGGCGCCGCCCTTGTAGTCCACGAACAGGAACGTGACGCGGTCGGGGCTGTGCGCCGCGGCCATGCCGAGCACCCACGACTGCAGGAACTCGGACTTGCCGGCACCGGTCGTGCCGCCGACGAGCGCGTGCGGCCCCTGCGTGCGCAGGTCGAGGTGGAACGCCTCGACGCCGTTGTGCCCGACGAGCGCGCGCAGGTCGGTGGGCTTCTTGCGCCGCTGCGGCGGGGTGCCGTCGCGGGGCGTGAGCGACCCGTTCTCCTTCCAGCGCTCGATGACGGACCCTGCGTCGTCGCGCAGCGCGGTGCCCGCGAGCGCCAGGTACGACACCGACCGGGGCAGGTCGGAGTCGTCCTCGACCGGGGCGCCGACGTCGATGACGGGGGCCATGAACCTGGCGACCTCGTGCGCGGTGGGCAGGTCGACCGTCTCGCAGACGACCGGGTAGGTCAGGCGTCCCTCGCGGACCTCGCCGGTGGTACCCGTCGTCGGGTCCTGGACGAGGACGAACGTGCGGCAGCACGCGGGGAGCTGCTCGACCGTCGGGGCGACCCAGAGCACGTGCACGCCCGCGTCGGCACCGCGCTCGGCGAGGCGCGTCAGGCGCGCCCGGTCGACGGGTGCGTCGTCCTCGACGAGGACGACGACGCTGGGCAGCACGGGAGCGGGGACCTCGCGCGCCTTGTCCTCGTCGAGGGGACCGCGCAGCGCGGCGCGCTCGTCGAGGCTCGCGCCGCGCGACTGGACGAGGTCCTCGAGCCGGGAGAGCAGCGCGAGCCCGGTGCCCGGGTTGTCGGCGAGGTGGTGCGACGCGCCCAGCGGGCTGTGCGGCGAGCCGGTGTGCGGGACCCACTCGAGCCACTCCCAGCTCGTGCGCGAGCGGGGCGACGTGATCGCGGCGACGACGAGCTCGGCGGGCGAGTGCAGGCCGACGAGCTGCAGCAGGGCGGACCGGCCCACGGCGTCGGCGACCGCGTCGGGCCCGGCGATGCCGAAGCCGCCGGCGACGCGCAGGTTCGCCACGATGGGCACGTCGGCGATGGTGGCGCACTGCGTCTGGAGCTCGTCGATGCGTCGCCAGAACTCGGGGAGCGTGTCGTTCTGCGACGGCCCCTCGACCGAGGTGCGCGACGGCGCCGCGCCCAGGCCCATGCGGACGGTGAGGAACGCCGGGTGCTCGGGCCGGTGCGTCCACATGAGGCCGCCGAGGTTCCGCACGGCACCGAGCGCCTCGCCGACCGACGGCGTCTCGGCGAGCCGCACCGCGCGCTCGACCGCGTGCGTGCGCGTGATCGTCTCGCTCAGCGCGTCGGCGGAGAGGTGGAACGCCTCCGACTCGCTCTTGAAGCGGCGCTTCTCCTGGATGAGCGTGTCGAAGTACATCGCGAGCATGATCAGCGGGCTCAGCGCCATGAACACGACGAGGGTGACGCTGCGCGTGATCGCGAACATGACGCCGCCGAGGAGCAACGGCGCGAGCATCGCCAGCCACGGCAGGTGCATCGGCTGGAGCGGCTGGGGCGGCTTCGGCGCCTTGAGCTGCCGGGACGGGAACCGTGCGACGACGCGCGGCGACCGGTTGAGCTCGACGACCGGGCTGGTCGGCGCGATCGACGTGCTGCGGTGCAGCGCCACCACCGAGAACGTGGTGTCGCCCGCGACGATGACGTCGGACGACGTGACGACCGCGCGCGTCATCCGCTCGCCGCCCATGACGAGGCCGTTGGCCGAGTTCAGGTCGGCGATCTCGATCGAGTCGCCCACGGTGATGCGCGCGTGGCGCTTCGAGACCAGCGGGTCGGCCAGGCGCACGTCCATGCCGCGGTCGCGGCCGAGATAGCTGGTGCCCGCGGGGAGCGGGAACTCCGAGCCGGCGTCCGGCCCGGCGACGACGCGCAGCACCGCGACGGCCGTGCCGCGCGCCTGCCCGTGCGCCTCGAACTGCTCCGAGACCCGCACGATCGACACGACGGTGCCCGAGCGCA
>CBINDH010000197.1:0-5420 GCA_966249365.1 uncultured Xylanimonas sp.
AGCGCACCTGCATGGCATGCAGGGGGTCAGGGGTTCGAGTCCCCTCAGCTCCACCGGATGGAACAAGTCAATCCGACGGATGGGTCACCATCCCCGGGGCTGTGGCGCAGCTGGTAGCGCACCTGCATGGCATGCAGGGGGTCAGGGGTTCGAGTCCCCTCAGCTCCACCCGATCGAGAAGACCGCCTCCCGCACGGGAGGCGGTCTTCTCGTTTCCGGGCCCCTTCCCCGGGCGACGGGCTGGCGAGATCCGTGGGATGACTCGCAGACGGTCGAGTTGCGATCCGACGGGCGGATCTCGGCGGGCCACATGCCTCTGCGAGCCCGGGTCAGGAGCCGCCGACCGCCTGGCGGAGGATGCGTCGCGTCGCCACGACGTGCAGGCGCGTGCCCACGACGAGCGCGCGGTAGACGGCCCCGTGCGGCCCCGGGAACGCGGCGTGCGTGCGCGCCGTGACGCGCGTGCCGTCGCCGTCGGGCTCCAGGTGGAACGCCAGGCGGTAGCGCGAGAACCGGTGGCGTCCCTCGAGGGCGAGCAGGCTGCCCGGGACCGACTCGGCGACGTGGAACCCGCCGGGGTCCCGCGTGCCGAGCAGGTGCTCGACCCACCGCCGTCGGGCGCGCACCCACGTGCCGTGCACGTCACGGTCGATGGCGGCGTGGACCGTCCCGGGCGTACCCGGGACGGTCAGCACGTGGTCGTCGACGAACGGCAGGTCGCTCACGACCTCGACGCTAACGCTCCTCGGGGACGAGGTCGATGGCGCCCGCGGGACACTCGGCCACGCAGATGCCGCAGCCCTTGCAGTAGTCGAGGTCGATCTCGTACCGGTTGCCCGGCCCGAGCTTGATGATCGCGTCGTCGGGGCACATGCCGTAGCAGTTGTCGCACTCGAAGCAGTTGCCGCAGCTCATGCAGCGGCGTGCCTCGAAGAGCGCCGACTCCTCCGTCAGGCCCTTGACGATCTCCTCGAACCCGGACACGCGGCGTGCGGCGTCGAGCGCCTCACGCTGCTGCATGGGGGCGTCGGCGTAGTACCAGGTGTGCAGGCGCTCGTACGGCACCTGGTTCTCGCGCACGGGCGTGGTGAACGACCCGCCCCGGAGCCACGCGTCGACGTGCCGAGCGGCGATCCGGCCCTGCCCGATGGCGACGGTCGCGGTGCGGTCGCCGGGGGAGGCGTCGCCCGCGGCGAACACGCCGGGACGGCCGGTCATCATCGTCTCGGAGACGGCGATGACGCCGTGGTCGACCGTGATGTCGGGGGTGCAGGCCAGCAGCGACAGGTCGACGTCCTGGCCGACGGCGAGCACCACGGTGTCCGCCTCGACCTCGTCGAAGACGCCGGTGGGGTGGGGTCGGCCGTCGTCGTCGAGCTCCATGCGCTCGATGACGACGCGACCGCCGTCGGCGACCTCGGAGATGGTCGACAGCCACCGGACGCGGACGCCCTCGCTGACCGCGTCGAGGTACTCCTCCTCGTGCGCGGGCATCTGGGCCTGCGTGCGGCGGTAGACGATCACCGTGTCGGACGCGCCGAGCCGGCGGGCCGTCCGGGCAGCGTCCATGGCGGTGTTCCCGCCGCCGTAGACGACGACGCGGCGGCCGAGGGCGGGCGGTGCGCCGGTGGCGGTGTCACGCAGCAGGGAGACGGCGTCAAGAATCTTCGCGGCGCCGACGGCCGGGATGTTGACGTGCGCGCCGACGCCGGCGCCGATCGTCAGCACGACGGCGTCGAAGCCGAAGTACGCCTCCTCGAGGTCGGTGACGGGCGCGTCGCAGACGATCTCGACGCCGGTCGCCTCGATCCGGCGGACCTCCGCGTCGAGCACCTCGCGCGGGAGCCGGTACGCGGGGATGCCGTAGCGCATCATGCCGCCGGGCTCGGGCTGTGCGTCGCGCACGACGACGGTGTGCCCCAGCAGGCGCAGGTGGTACGCGGTGGCCAGGCCGGCCGGCCCGGCCCCGACGACGAGGACGCGCCGCCCGGTCTCCACGGCGGGGCGCGGCAGGGCCCAGCCCTGCGCGATCGCGAGGTCGCCGAGGAACCGTTCGACGGAGTTGATGCCGACCTCGGTGTCGAGCTCGGCCCGGTTGCACGCCGTCTGGCACGGGTGGTAGCAGATGCGGCCCATGACCGCGGGGAAGGGGTTGACGGCGACGAGCTTGCGCCACGCGCGCTCGTAGCCCTCGCCGGCCTCCTGGGCCTCGTAGAGCCACTGCTGCACCTCCTCGCCCGCCGGGCACGCGGCCGAGCAGGGCGGCAGCAGGTCGACGTAGACGGGGCGTTCGGTGCGCCAGGCGCCCGTGCGGTAGTCGCGCGAGGTCGCGGGGCCGGTGCTCAGTCCGAGCGGGACGGTGACCTTCATCGGGGGGCTCCTTCACGGACCGGCTCGTCGAGGAGGTGGTAGCGGCGGATGTTCTTCTCGGCGAGGCGGCGCAGGCCCTCGAGCTGGGAAGGGTCGTCGCCGCGCAGCACGTGCGCGAACCGCCGCTGCGGGGCGAGGAACGCCTCGACGGGCACCCGGTCGCGGATCTTCGTCGAGCCGGTCATCTCGCCGAGCTCGGCCTCGAACAGCGGGAAGAGGCCGCTGCGCACGCCGAGGCGTGCCACCTCGATCGAGGCGCCCGACGGCGTGCCCCAGCCGAGCGGGCACGGCACCTGCACGTGCAGGTAGCGCGCGCCGCGGAAGCTCATGGCCTTGCGGACCTTGCGCTCGAGGTCGCGCAGGTCCGCGACCGACGCCGTCGCGACGTACGGGATCTCGTGCGCCATGGCGATCGCCGGCATGAACTTGCCCTGCCCGAACTCGTTGCCCGGGTGCGGGCCGATCGGCGGCGTCGTCGCGGTGCGGGCCGCGGGCGGGGTGGCCCCGGACCGTTGCACGCCCGTGTTCATGTACCCGCCGTTGTCGTAGCAGACGTACAGCACGTCGTCGTTGCGCTCGAACAAGCCCGAGACGCACGCCATGCCGATGTCGACGGTGCCGCCGTCGCCGCCCTGTGCGACGACGCGGACGTCGGTGCGGCCCTTGGCGCGGTTGGCGGCGACGATGCCCGTCGCGACCGACGCCGCGTTGGCGAACAGCGAGTGGACCCACGGGACCTTCCACGCCGACTGCGGGTACGGCGTCGAGAACACCTCGAGGCAGCCCGTCGCGTTGGCGACCATGAGCCTGCCGCCCGCGCACTCGTACGCGGTGTCGAGAACCCAGCGGGCGGCGAGCGCCTCGGCGCAGCCCTGGCACGCCCGGTGGCCCCGGGTCAGGGCAGACTCACGGTCCTGCCACGCCTGGACCGAGCGGTCCTCGAGGTCGAGCAGGCGGTTGCCCGCCACGAGGGAGCCGGTCTGGAGGAACGGCACGTTGACCTTGACCATGCTCACTCGTCCTTCGCGCTGGTCGTGGACGTCGTGGCGAGGTTCGCCTCGACGACGTCGGTCCGCAGGTCGAGCCACTCGAGCCCGGCTCCCAGCTCGCCCGCGTGGGCGCGGCGGAGCAGGTCGGCGAGCGAGCGCTCGGTGATGGGGCGGCCGCCGAGCCCGGCGGCGACGGGGTGGACGACGGCGTCCGTCCCGGCGAGCGCGCGGGACACCTCGGCGCTCAGCACCCCGCCGATGCCGAGCTGCACGGCCCGGTCGACGACGACGACGTCGCGCGCGGCACCGACGACGTCGCGCAGTGCGGCGTCGGGGAACGGCCGGAACGACGTGAGCCCCACCAGCCGGACCGGCACGCCCTCGACCTCGAGCGACGGCAGCACCGCCTCGAGCGTGCCGAGCGTGGATCCCATCGCGACGACGACGACCTCGCCCGACCGCGCCGGGCGGATCGGCTCGGTACCGGCCTGGACGGCACGGTACGTGGCGTCGCCCGAGGGCACGTACACGCGCAGCAGGCCGCCGGACGCGCGCCCGAACCGGCGCGCCCACTCGGCGCCGACCTCGCGCACGACGTCCGGCGCGGCGAGGTGCTGGGCGTACGCCATGAACTTGGTCTCGGTGAAGACCTCGGGCCCGGCCATCGTGCCGACCGTCGCGGGCGCGTCGACGTCGAGCGGCGAGACGAGGTCGGCGGCGGGCGGGAGGAAGGCGTCCACCTCGGCCTGGCTCGGCATCTCGACGATCTCGGTGGCGTGCGTGAGCACGAACCCGTCCATGCACACCATGACGGGGATGCGCAGCTCCTCGGCGATGCGGAACGCCTGGACGTGCAGGTCCACGGCCTCCTGGTTGTCCGCGGCGAAGAGCTGCAGCCAGCCCGAGTCCCGCTGCGAGAGGGAGTCGGAGTGGTCGTTCCAGATGTTGATGGGGGCGCCGATGGCGCGCGACGCCACGGTCATCACGATCGGCAGGCCGAGGCCCGCGGCGTTGTAGACCGCCTCGGCCATGTACAGCAGGCCCTGCGACGCGGTGGCGGTGTACGTGCGGGCACCGGCCGCGCTCGAGCCGATCGCGACGGACATCGCCGCGAACTCCGACTCGACGTTGAGGTACTCGCACCCGGTGAGGCTGCCCGCACGGACGGCGGCGGCCAGCCCCTCGACGATGTGCGTCTGGGGCGAGATCGGGTAGGCGCAGACGACGCCCGGCCGACTGAGCGCGACCGCGCGGGCGACCGCCGCGGAACCTTCGAGAAGCTCGGTCATGTCCGTCCTCCTCAGTGCGCGCCGGCGAGCGCGACCGTCGGGGCCGCGGTGGGGTCGGGGATGCCGAGCCGGGCGCCGACGGCGAGCACGGCCGCCGTCACGTCGTCCTCGGACATCGAGTCATCGCCGTGGTCGAGCACCCACTGGTGGGCGACGCGCGCCGAGGCGACGTTGCCCGCGGCGACGCGCCCGCGGAACCGGCGGCCGATCACCTCGACGACCGTGTCCAGGTGCACCTGGCCGGTGAGCGCCGCGAACGCGCCGAGCATCGCCGCGGACGGCTTCGGGGCACCCAGGTAGAGGCGGACGATCGTGTCTGCGGGCACGGTCGCGAGGTGACCCGGAGCCGCGGGGGCGTCGGCGTGGTCCGCGCGGAGCTGCGCCGGGGTCGCCGTCGTGTTCACCACGGCCCACGCACTGCCCGGGTCTGCGCCCTCGAAGGGGTTGACGGCGTGCAGCAGCGTCGGGTCCTGGACGATGACGGCGTCCGGCCGCGTCACGGGTTCGTGCGTCGTGATCGGGCGGCTGTCGACGCGGCAGTACGCGACGACGGGCGCCCCCGTCCGCTCCGAGCCGAAGCTCGGGAACGCCTGGACCTGGTGGCCCTCTGTGAACGCGGTCTCAGCCAGCATCTCCGACGCCGTGACCACCCCTTGGCCGCCGCGCCCGTGAAGGCAGACTTGAAACATCACACCTCCTCGTGTGGCTTCCGTGGCAGGGCGTCGTGACCGCCCATCTCTTCGACCACACCACTGTTGGCCGCCGTGCGGCA
>CBINDH010000198.1:0-5409 GCA_966249365.1 uncultured Xylanimonas sp.
CACCCGTCAGCGCCGCACACCCGGATGCGAACGCCCGCGCGAACAGGAACGCGCCCGCCAGGCCCATGAGCCCCTGGTCGAACCCGGCTTGCGGGACGACGTCGAGCTGGGCGCTCTCGGCGAGCGGCAGCGTGCCGGTGACGTACCGGATCCCGCCGACGACGGCCATGAGGCCGATGAGCATCATGAACAGGTACGTCGGCACCGCGAAGAACGTCCCGGACTCGCGGACGCCGCGCAGGTTCATCAGGGTCAGGACGACGACGGCGGCGACCGCGGCGAGGGTCTCGTGCCCGCGCAGCGCGGGGATCGCGGAGGCCGCGTACTGGGATGCCGACGAGATGGACACGGCCACGGTGAGCACGTAGTCGACGAGCAGCGCCGACGCGACCGACAGCCCGGCGGGCGCCCCGAGGTTGGTGGTCGCGACCTCGTAGTCGCCGCCGCCCGAGGGGTAGGCGTGCACGTTCTGCCGGTAGGACAGCACGACGACGACGAGGACGAACACCACGCCGAGGCCGGCCCACAGCGAGACGGTCGACGCGGCGACGCCGGCGATCGCCAGGGTCAGCAGGATCTCGTCGGGCGCGTAGGCGACCGACGAGAGGGCGTCCGAGGCGAAGATGGGGAGCGCGATGCGCTTGGGCAGCAGGGTGTGGCCCAGGTGCTCGCTGCGCACAGGGCGCCCGAGCAGGATCCGCTTGGCTGCGTCCGCGATGTCCGACACAAACCGCACTCTAGGCGCGGCGACCACGGCGTGCCTCGGCCGGTCACCGTACGCCTGCCGCGTGTAGCGTTCCGACCGTGCACTTCGTGATCATGGGCTGCGGCCGCGTGGGCGCATCCCTCGCTCAGGAGATCGAGTCCCGCGGGCACTCCGTGGCGGTGATCGACCAGAACCCGGACGCGTTCCGGCGGCTGTCCTCGGAGTTCGGTGGCCAGAAGGTGACCGGCGTCGGCTTCGACCGCGAGACGCTCCTGCAGGCCGGCATCGAGGACACCTACGCGTTCGCGGCGGTGTCCGACGGCGACAACTCGAACGTCCTCGCGGCGCGCGTCGCGCGCGAGACGTACGGCGTCGAGCACGTCGTCGCCCGCATCTACGACCCGAAGCGCGCCGAGATCTACCAGCGCCTGGGCATCCCCACGGTCGCGACGGTGCGCTGGACGTCCGACCAGGTCCTGCGGCGCATGCTGCCGCTCGGCGCCACGGACGAGTACCGCGACCCGTCGGGGCACGTGCGACTCGCCCAGGTCGACTACCACCCCGGCTGGGCGGGGCGGGCGGTACGCCGCATCGAGGAGGCGACGGGGGCGCGGGTCGCGTTCCTCTCGCGCTACAACGACGGCGTCATGGCCACGCCCGACACGGTGCTGCAGGAGAACGACGTGCTGCACGTCCTCATGCGCTCCGACGACGCCGCCACGGTCGAGCGCACGCTGACCCACGCGCCCGAGCTCGAGGAGGACTGAGCCTGATGAAGGTCGTCATCGCCGGCGCCGGCTCGGTCGGGCGGTCCATCGCCCGCGAGCTCCTCGCGCACGACCACGAGGTCACCATCATCGACAAGAACCCGGCCGCGATGCGCGTCGCGCAGGTGCCGGACGCCGACTGGCTGCTCGCCGACGCGTGCGAGCTGCCCACGCTCGAGAACGCCGCGGTCGCCGACGCGGACGTCGTCGTCGGGGCGACCGGTGACGACAAGGCGAACCTCGTCTTCTCGCTGCTGTGCAAGACGGAGTTCGGCGTGCCGCGCACCGTGGCGCGCGTCAACAACCCGCGCAACGAGTGGATGTTCGACGAGTCGTGGGGCGTCGACGTCGCGGTGTCGACGCCGCGCATCATGACGGCGATGGTCGAGGAGGCCGTCGCGGTCGGCGACGTGGTGAAGATCTTCACCTTCCACCAGTCCGGCGCGGACATCCTCGAGATCACGCTGCCGGCCGACTCGCCGCTGGTCGGGACGCGCGTCGGCGCGATCGCGTGGCCCGCGGACACCGTGCTGGCGTGCATCGTGCGCGGCCCGCGGCCCATCGCCCCGACGCCCGACGACACGCTCGAGGCGGGCGACGAGCTGCTGCTCGTGACGGGCCGCGAGGTCGATCCGGAGGTGCTCCAGCAGCTCCTGGTCGGAGAGGCCCGCCCCACTACTGCGGGTTGAGCCCCTGCTGGTCGCGCTCGTGCGCGCCGCGCACCACGGCCCACGTCAGCCACAGCACCAGGCCCCACAGCGGGACTCCCAGCACGAGGCGGGCCGTGCCCAGCCAGCCGACCGAGTTGTCGAGGTAGAGCGGCACCTGCACGACGAGCCGCAGCGCGAACATGCCGACCCAGAGCCACGTGGCCGCCGTGTAGCGGCGCACCAGGTCGCGGTCGGCGCGCCACGCCACCATCGCGGCGAGCGGGTTCTCGCCCTCGGCGGTCTGCTCGCGCGCCTTGTCCGCCGTCAGGCCCGCGCGCAGCACCTCGACGAACAGCCCGACGGCGGGCCACCGGACGAGGATCGAGATGAGCACCGCGACCAGGTAGATGGCGTTGGTCCACAGGCCCCAGGCGAAGAGGTTCTGCGCCTCCCCGGAACGCCACGCCCAGATGACGCCGACGCCGATGCCGAGCAGCCCGCCGAGCGCCTGGGTGACCGGCGTGCGCTGCGCGAGGCGCAGCACGACCGCCACGAGCGCCGCACCGCCTGCGGCGGCGATCGCCCAGGTGAGGTTCGTCGAGAGCACGTAGACGACGACGAACAGCGTGCCGGGCAGGAGCGCCTCGACGACACCGCGCGCACCGCCGACGGCCTCGGAGAACGAGAAGGTCTCCCCTGTCACCGCCTGCATGCCGCGGCGGGGCTTCGTCTCGGCGGGCTCGACGGTCGTGCCCGGGTCACCGGACGGGACCGCCTCGGCGGGCACCGTCGGCTCGACGGACGCCCCCGGCGTCGTCGGGCCCTCGGGAGGCGGCGCGCTCACTCGCCCACCTTGGGCTTGAGCTCGTAACGCGGGTTGAACATCGTGCGGCGTCCTTCCGACTCGCAGACCATGCCTTCGACGCGGATCCGGCGGCCCGGTTCGATGCCCGCGATGGTGCGCCGGCCGAGCCACACGAGGTCGAGCGCGCCCGACCCGTCGTACAGCTCGGCCTCGACCGACGGGACGCCCTGGCGCGGCCGGAGCACGACCGAGCGCAGCACGCCCGCCGCGGTGCCCCGTGCACGCGGCGCCAGCTCGTCGACGGCCCGGCACCCGACGTTCTTGGCGGCCTCGACGCGCTCCTCGTCGGCGGCGAGCGCGTCGGCGGAAGCGATGACCCGCCTCCAGGCGGTGCGCAGCGACATCGATCGGTCCCGGTCTCTCAGTGGATCTCGGTGATCTCCGGCCCGCGCTTGAGCGGGTCGAAGCTGGGCGCCTGCGGGGTCGCCCCCTCGGGCGTCGCGGCGGCGGCCTGGCCGCCCTGGTTGGGCATGGTCAGGGTCAGCAGGTCGCGCGGCGGGCGCGGGCTGTCGTCGCGCACGACGACGACGTTCGCGAACACCGACTCGAGCGCCTTGGCGGCCTCGGCGTCGACCGCGGCCTGGCCGGTCAGCACGCCGCGGAGGAACCAGCGCGGGCCGTCGACGCCGATGAAGCGCACCGGGCGGACGGCGGGGCTGCCGTCGGCGAGCTGTGCGGGGATGCGGGCGATGAGCTCGCGGCCGAACGGGCCGGGGACGTCGTCGACGGTGCCGCCCTGCGACTTGACCGACCCGGCGATCTCCTCGCGCACCTCGTCCCAGATGCCCCAGGTGCGCGGCGCGGCGAACGCCTGGACCTGCAGCCCGGACTGGCCGAGGGACGCGGAGACCCCGGTGACCTTCTGCGTCCGCTTGTCGATCTCCATGCGCAGGTTCAGGCCCGGCATGACGGGGAGCCAGATCGCGCCCAGGTCGACGCGGGGGCCCATCGTGCGCACGTCGGCGACGTCGAACGGGCCGCGCGCGGGGGCGTCCTGCTCGCCTGCGGCCGCGGGCTGCGCGGCGACGTCGGGGGTGGTCTCGGTGGTGGGCTCGTCAGCCGCGACCTGCGGCTGGGCGTCCTCACGCTGCGACGCGTTGCGCCGGAACAGACCCACGCGGGGCTCCTTCACTCGGTTGCCGGCGGCGTCAGGGCGCGCGCCGATGGTCACTTCCACAGTAGCCCGGTTGCACGGTGTCCCTGACACCCCGGCCGCAGACCTACGCCCGCGCGGCCGCCCAGCCGCCGCTCGAGCCGAAACCGCCCTCGCCGCGGTGCGATCCGGGCAGGACCTCGGCCCGCAGGAACCGCGCCTTCTCGACCTTCTGGATGACGAGCTGGGCGATGCGGTCCCCGCGCTGGAGCCGGATCGGCTCGTGGGCGTCGGTGTTGAGCAGCGTCACCTGGATCTCGCCGCGGTACCCGGCGTCCACGGTGCCGGGGGCGTTGACGATCGTCAGCCCGTGCCTGGCCGCGAGCCCGGAGCGCGGGTGCACGAACGCGGCGTACCCGTCGGGGAGCGCGATCGCCACACCGGTGGGCACCGTGACGCGCCCGTGGGGCGGGATCTCGACGTCGGTCGTCGTCACCAGGTCGGCGCCGGCGTCTCCCGGGTGCGCGTACGCGGGCATCGGGACGGCGTCGTCGAGGAGCCGGATGAGCACGTCGACCGTCGTGTCGAGGGGCGGGGTCGGGTGGTGGCTGTCGGTCACGGGCGAAGCGTACGCGGAGCACGCCCGTGACGCGGCAGGATGGGGGCATGTCCGCGTCATCGCCCGTCTTTCGTGAGCGCCTCCTCCCGGGCGCCGGTGCCCTCGCCGTCGCCGTCAGCGCCGGCGCGCTCGCCCTCGTGATCCTGCTGCCGCTGCACCCGGTCGCCGCCTTCGTCGTCGGGGCCGTCGTGACCGTCGCGGCGGTGACATGGCTGGTCGTGGGGGCGCCGGTCGTGTCGGTGCACGACGGCGAGCTCCACGCCGGGCGGGCGCACGTGCCGGTGGCGCTGCTGGGCGAGCCGACGGTGCTCGCGACGCGCGACGCCATGCGGGCCGAGCTCGGTGGCCGGCTGGACGCCCGGGCGTACGTGCTGCTGCGGTCGTGGATCCCCCGGGGGGTGCGGGTAGCCCTGCTCGACCCCGCGGACCCGACGCCGTACTGGCTGGTCTCGACGCGCCGCCCGGAGGAGCTGGCGGCCGCGCTGCACCTCGCCTCGGGATCGGGCGCGGGCATGGCGAAGGCCGTCACCCCGAAGGTGTGACGGCCTTCCGCACGGTCGCCGGGTGGTACGGCGCCTGAGGGGTCAGGCGGCGCACTCCGAGCAGATCATCTGGCCGTTCTTCTCGTAGGCCAGCTGGCTGCGGTGGTGGACGAGGAAGCACGACGTGCAGGTGAACTCGTCGGCCTGGCGGGGAAGCACGCGCACGG
>CBINDH010000199.1:0-5389 GCA_966249365.1 uncultured Xylanimonas sp.
CGACGGGGCTCAACCTGCCGGCGGGGCGCCCGTGGTTTCGACGGGGCTCAACCTTCAGGAGGGGCGCCCGTGGTTTCGACGGGGCTCAACCATCAGGAGGGGCGCCCGTGGTTTCGACGGGGCTCAACCGGCAGCCGCGCCGGCCCAGCGCGCGCGGTCCGTCCCCCAGGGCCTGGCGGGAGCCGCGTAGTCGTCGAACCCGGGCAGCACAGGCCGCGCCGTGGTGACCTGGGGCCCGTGCCCGTGGCTCACCGTCGCCCGCCAGGACGGTGACGCCGGGGCGGGGTGCTGCGTGTCGCGGCCCGGGGCGTCGAGCAGCCAGGCCGCCGTCCGGGCGAGCGAGGCGACGACGTCCCGCCCGCGTCCGTCCGCGGCGCGCTGCCTCAGGGCGTCGACGACGGCCGCCGCGAGCAGGTACCCGGTGGCGTGGTCGAGAGCCTGCGCCGGCAGGACGCCGGGCCCGACCTCGTGGCGCGCGTCGCCGCCGAGCGACTCGATGATCGAGATGCCCGTCGCGGCCTGCACGATCGAGTCGAAGCCCCGACGTTCAGCCCACGGTCCTGCCTCGCCCCACGCGGAGACGCGGGCGTGCACGATCCCGTCGGGGATCCGCAGCCGCTGCAGCTCGGCGGCGCCGGGCCGGTAGCCGGTCACCAGCACGTCGGCCTCGTCGAGGAGCCCCTGCGCGTGCGCGAGGTCGCCGTCGTCGTGCAGGTCGAGGAGCGTGGAGCGCTTGCCCTGGCCGGTGTCGAGGTGGAGCCAGCGGATCTCGGCGGGGACGGGCGGGTCGACGCGCAGCACGTCCGCGCCGAGCAGCGCGAGGGTGCGTGTGGCGACGGGCCCCGCGATGACGCGCGTGAGGTCGAGCACGCGCAGACCGGTCAGCGGGGCTGCGCCGCCGGGCAGCCGCGTGGGGTCAACGCGGGTGTCCGCGCGGGCGTCGACGCGCACCAGCGGGCCGGAGGCCGCGGCCTGCCCCTGGGGCGAGGCGCGCCACTCGTCCTCGGTGCGGACGCGCACCGCGATCGCGCCGTTCGCCACGGCGGCGTCCTCGACGCTCTGGCTCCGGCTCTCGGCCAGGGTCCGCGCGATCGCCTCGCCGCCCGAGCCTGGCAGCGCCGTCCCGACGCGCCCGGTGCCGCCGCTGATGCCGTGCAGGCCGAGCATCGCCATGAGCCGGTGCGCGTGGTGCGGGTAGTTGGCGTGCGTGCGGACCCAGCCGTCGGCGGTGCGGAAGAACCCGGAGAGCGGTGCCCACGCCTCGACCTCGTGGCCGTCGAGGCGGAACAGCCGCTCGGAGGAGAAGGCCGCGGCGACGCGTTCGAGGTCGAGCGGGTCGTCGACGAGCGGGCCGGACGCGCCCGCCCGGCCGGCGGCCCGGCGCAGCGCCTGGACCGACCCGGCGGCCAGCTCGACCACGGGCAGCGTGGCGGCGAGCCAGGGGGTGTCGGAGCCCGTGGTGGCGGCGCCGGGCCAGTCGTCCGCCGGGGTGTCCGGGGAGAGGCCGGCGCCTGCCTCGTAGTCGGCGACGAGCGACGCGCCGACGTCGCGTGCGTCCACCCTCCGACCGTACGCACGTGGCACCGGAGTCACCAGGCGAGCCGCAGCCCGGGCATCCCGGACGCCTCGATGCCCACTAGGATCGCGCCCATGGTCAAGAGCTCCGCCAACGACTTCGTGCTGCGACCCTTCGAGGGCCTCCCGGGTGAGCCCGACTGGGTCGCGTTCCGGGAGATCGTCCCCGCCGCCACCGCCACGGCGCGCACCACGAAGAAGTACGGCGGCAAGGACGTCGTCGTCGTGACGATGCTGCCCGGCGGCTACGCGGCGATGCACCGCCCGGACGGCACGATCCTGCTCGCGCTCCAGGGCGCCCTGTCGTCGACGGACCTGTCGCGCGACCTCGCCGGCGCGCTGCTCGAGGCGATCGACGCCGAGCCGGGCACCGCGATCGTGGCGACGCCGAAGCCCGAGGGCCCGCGCCTGCAGGACGTGCTGGACCTGAGGGTCCGGTTCGACGTCACGATCCAGGAGAACTACGACTTCTGGGTCGACGCGAGCACCGAGCGCACCGCCGAGATGGAGCAGTCGCTGGCCGAGGCGGCCGAGTCGACCATCCCGACGGTCCGGCTCACGTCGGTCGAGCACGCCTACTGGTGCGACATGGGCAAGCAGTTCCTGCGCTGGGCGCGGACCGAGGACGAGGACGCCGTCGTCGACGCCCTGGCTCGCCTGCACGCCAAGCGCGAGTCGGCGCTCACGCTGGCCGACGGCGGCGAGGGCCGGTTCCTGGGCATGTTCCGTGCGGCGGGCCTGGTGGTCCCGGTGTGGGAGCTGCCGAAGGGCACCGAGGCGGCCGACGTCGAGACGCCGGCCGCGGAGCTGGGCGAGCGGCTCGACGCGGCGCTCGCGGTGGACGCGCCGCTCGACGCCAACGAGCGCCGGGCCAAGGCGGGCATCGTGTCCCGGCAGGTGACGCTCCGCTGAACGACACGGGCTGTCCTAAACATTCAGCCAGTGCAACAATCGCGCGCAACGCAACGACGCGGTGCCGTGAACTCGCTACCGGGGGAGTAGCATTCTGCGGGTAAACCTTTGCACTTACCATCCCATCCCTTCGACGTAGCAGGCAGGACGTGTGAACTCGGACCACGTGCGGGGACGCACTGAACCCGATCTGGTGGAGAGCCCGGCAAACGAGCCGCTCGACCCCGGAGACCGGGAAGAGCTGCCCGTCGCGAAGACGCCGCGTCCCCAGACGCCGAAGGGCGGGCGCGACCTCCAGCGCGTCGCCGTCGTCATCCCCGCCAAGGACGAGCAGGAGCGCATCGCGGCCACCGTGCGGTCCGCGCGCGCGATCCCGTACGTCGACCTCGTCCTCGTGGTGGACGACGGGTCCGAGGACGACACGCAGCACGCCGCGCGCGACGCCGGCGCGGTCGTCGTGCGGCACTCGCACAACCGCGGCAAGGCCGCCGCGATGGAGACGGGAGCCGCCGTCGTCGCGATGCGCGACGCCCCCGGCCGGCCCGAGCGTCTGCTGCTGTTCATCGACGGCGACCTCGGCGACACCGCCGTCAACACTGCCCCCCTGGTCACGCCGGTGCGCGCAGGCGTGGCGGACCTCGCCATCGCGCTGCTGCCGCGCCAGGAGGGTGCGGGCGGCCGCGGCATCGTCGTCGGGGCGGCGCGCCGCGCGATCCACGCGCTGACCGGCTGGACACCCACGCAGCCGCTGAGCGGCATGCGCTGCCTGACCCGCGAGGCGTTCGAGGCGGCGACGCCGCTGGCCCGCGGGTGGGGCGTCGAGACGGGCATGACGATCGACCTGCTGCGCCAGGGGTACGTCGCCGTCGAGGTGCCGTGCGACCTCAAGCACCGCGCGTCGGCGAACGACCTCAAGGGCCAGCTCCACCGGGCGGCCCAGTACCGGGACGTGCTGGTCGCGGCCAACGCGCGCCGCGTCCGCGGGGCGTTCGACGCGGTACGGGGCGTGAAGGCCGACTCAGTCCGCGGCTGAGCGGTCGTCCCCGCGCGCCACGAGCAGCCCCACCAGCGGCACCGCCGTGAACAGCATGAGCGTCACGATGCGCACGCCGTAGTCGTTGACGAACGCGCCGCCGACCCCGGCGACGAGCATCGCCGCGAGCAACGCCGTCAGGATCGGCCAGTCCGCCCGCGCGCGCTCGAGCCAGCGGGCCCGGACCACGCCCAGCAGCACGAGCACGATCGCGACGAGCACCGCCAGCGTGATCCACGCCTCCGGCCCGCGTGTCACCGTGCGCAGCGCGAACCCGGCCTTGCGCCACACCGTCTCGAGCGCCGACCCGTCGATGACCGACTGCACGAACGTGCCCAGGTGCGTGCGCTCCGCCGCGGGGCGCATCCAGTCGACGATGCCGATGCCGGCGACCAGCGCGACGCCGATCACGGCCACGCCCACGAGCCGCTTCCACGTCACGCGCAGCCCGGACGCCACGAGCGCGAGCACCGCGAACGCCGGCAGCACGACGATCCCGCCGCCGACGTCGGCCCCGAAGTCCGGCCACAGCGAGATCACCATCGCGACCAGCCCGACGACGGCGACGAGCACGCCTGCCGCGCGGCGACCGAACCGCCCGGCCCCGATCGTCGCGAGACCCGCCGTCGCGACGAGCCCCGCGGCGACGTACACCGAGTAGGTCGGGTTGCCGAACCCGAAGAACCGCCCGCCGAGCGTGACCGCCGGGCCGAGCGGGCTGCCGCGGTGCAGCGGTGTGCCGAGCACGGCGTCGAGCGTGAGCAGCCCGAACGTGATCGCCGCGATCACCGTCGGCGCGGCCCATGCCGGCCGCCGTGGTGCGAGCGCGGCCACGCCCGCGACCAGCAGCGTGCTCACGACGAGCGCCGCCCACAGGCGGCCCGGCTCGGCCGACGGCAGCCACCACGACAACGCCGTCATGAGGAACTGCCCGGCCGGGATGGCGGCGAGCACCAGGAACAGGATCTCCAGCCCGCGTCGCCACCCGTCCGAGCGACGCACCTGGGGCACGAGCACGAGCGCGCCCAGGGCTGCGAGGCCGATCCACAGCGGGATCGCCGTCGTCGTGCCGGTCACGCGCCGCAGCGCGCGGTCCCGCGTGGTGAGCCCGTCGAGCTCGTCGGCGGCCTGGGCGCTCGCGGGCCGCGGCCCGGCGGACAGCAGGGGGCTGCCGGAGAGGTCCGCGGGCTGCGGCACGTCCAGCGCGTCGACGAGCGAGACGGGCAGGTCGAGCAGCCGCACGACGCCCTCCCACCGCGTCGCGGTGCTGGACAGGTAGCGCGCCGCGGCCGGGCTGGTGCCCCGCACCAGTCCCATCCCGAGGGCGGGGGCGTCCGGGGCGGGGTTGCCGACGTCGACGACGACCACCGTGGCGTCGGCGGGTGTCACGCGGAGCACGCGGCGGACGGTGGCGTCGACGTCGGCGAGCGCGGCCGGACGATCGGTCGCCGTCGTCGGGGCGGAACCGGCGTCGATCACGGTGAGCGGGCAGGTGAAGGCGTCGGTGGTCAGGGCGTCGAGGGGCAGGTAGCGCGCGACGGTGCCGTCGCGCTCGGCGAGCGCGAGCGCGGCGCCCGGCCCGACGGCGGTGGCGCACACCCCGGCGTCGGCGAGCGCGGTGCCGAACGTGCCCGGGCGCGGCCGGAACGGCGAGCGTGCCTGCGCGGCGGTGAGGTCGTCCCAGCCGTCGACCGACGCGGTGCCGGTCACCGTCTCGGCGACCGACCAGGGCAGGCACTCGAGCTCGCCGTCGACGCTCGCGCCCGTGATCACGGTCCGACCCGCCGACAGACCCAGCCAGCCGGCCCCGGCGCAGCGCCGGTTCACGTCGACGACGGCGGCGGTCACCCCTCCCGCGTCGGCGCCGTC
>CBINDH010000200.1:0-5334 GCA_966249365.1 uncultured Xylanimonas sp.
GTCCCGGACGCCGGGCAGCCCGTGCGCCCTGGCCGGGATGGGTCGCTGCTCGGCACCGTGCACCGCCGTCGAGACGCCCGACGTGGCCTACGCCGCGGTCGCCGCCGACGCCGCGGCGGCGCTGGTCGGCGACCCGTCGCCCGTCGTGCGGGCGCTGGCCGCCCGCATCGGCCGGCTGGCGGCCGAGGAACGCTTCGAGGAGGCGGGCGTCGTCACCGGCCGCCTGCGCGCCTACGTCCAGCGCCTGGCACCCCTCGCCGCGTGCGCGGAGCTGGTCGCAGCCCGTCCGACGGCGACCGGCGGGTGGGAGCTCGTCGTCGTCAAGCACGCACGGCTGGCCGGCACGGCGGTGACGCGCGCGGACGAGGACCCGCTGCCGGTGGTGGACGCGCTGCGCGCCACGGCCGAGACGGTCGACGCCCCGGTGCCGCCCGCACCCGCGTGCCACCCCGAGGAGGCGGGCCTCGTGCTCGACTGGCTCGAGTCCCCCGGCGTGCGCCTGGTGCACACGAGCGACCCGTGGACGGTCCCGGTGCGGTCGGCGATCGCGCACGCCGACCTCGCCGGCGTCTCGGGCGAGGTCAGGGCGCGGATCACGACGGCGCCGGACTAACTACAGTGGCCCCATGCTGACTGCCATCGTGCTGATCGACACCGAACCGAACAAGATCCCCGAGGTCGCCGACGAGGTCGTCAACCTCAAGGGCGTCAGCGAGGTGTACTCGGTGACCGGCAAGGCCGACCTCGTCGCCATGGTGCGCGTGCGCGGGCACGAGGAGCTGGCCGACGCGATCGCGGACGGCATCTCCAAGGTGCCGGGCGTGGTTCGCACGGAGACGCTCATCGCGTTCCGCGCGTACTCGGCGGTCGACCTCGAGCAGGCGTTCGCGCTCGGCCTCGAGGACTGACCCGCCTCGCGACCGACCGCTACGCGGAGGCGGCGCGCCAGCGCTCCAGCGCCGCCATCGCACCGCCCTCGTCCACGGCACGCGCGGCCAGCGCGATGCCCGCGGAGAGCCGCTCGGCGAGCGTGCCCTCGGCGGTGCCGGGCAGCGTGCCGTCGGCGACGAGCGCGGCAGCCGCGTTGAGCAGGACCGTCTCGCGCACCGGCCCGCGGTCGGTGCCGTCGAGCACGGACAGCGCGACGCGGGCGTTGTGAGCCGCGTCGGCACCCTTGAGGTCGGCGACCTCGATGCGCTGCAGCCCGAGGTCGTCGGCCGCGTCGAGGTGGCTCGGGGTGACGACGCCGTCGCGCACCTCCCACACGGCGGTCCGCGACGTCGCGGCGAGCTCGTCGAGCCCGTCGTCGCCGCGGAACACCAGCGCGGACGTGCCGCGCTCGGCGAACACGCCGGCCATCAGGGCGGCCATGCGCGCGTCGGCGCAGCCGACGGCGGTCGCGCCCGGCTGCGCCGGGTTGGTGAGCGGGCCCAGGAAGTTGAACGCGGTCGGGACCGCGAGCTCCTTGCGCGCGACGCCCGCGTGCCGCATCGACGGGTGGAACACCATCGCGAAGCAGAAGGTGATGCCTGCCTCGACGGCGATCTCCGCCACGCGGGCGGGGCCGTGGTCGAGCCGGATGCCGAGCGCCTCGAGCACGTCGGCGGAGCCCGACGACGACGTCGCGGCCCGGTTGCCGTGCTTGACGACGCGAAGCCCTGCACCGGCGACGACGATCGCCGCCATCGTGGAGATGTTCACCGTGTGGGCGCGGTCGCCGCCCGTCCCGACGAGATCGACGGTGCGCCCCGGCACCTCGATGCGGGTGGCGTGCTCGAGCATGGCCGCGGCCAGGCCGCTCAGCTCGTCGACCGTCTCGCCCTTGGAGCGCAGGCCCATGAGGAACCCGGCCAGGCGCGGCGGCGAGACCTCGCCCGACATGACCTGGTCCATCGCCCACGCCGTCTGCTCGGCGGTGAGGTCCTGGCGCGCGACGAGCTGGTTGAGGACGTGCGGCCACGCCAGCGTGGGGTCGGTCGCAGGTGCGGGGTCGACGACTGGCTGGCTCAACGCAGGTCCTTCGCTCGGTGTCGGGCACGGGAGCCCGCGCACGCGCGGGCTTGGGCGAACGCTATCGGGTCCCGTCACGGCGCCGCGGCGAGTCTCACCGCGGCGCCGGACGCGTCACGCCTTCGCGCCGTCGAGCATCCCCGCGATCGTGCTCTGCACGCTCACGGCGTCGAGCGGGCGCGGCACGACGGCGTCGGCCAGCGACCACGACGCGAGCCACGCGTCCTCGGCGCGCCCGGTGAGCACCAGGACGGGCGGGCACTCGTAGACCTCGTTCTTGAGCTGCCGGGCCAGGCCCATGCCGCCGGCCTTGTCGGCCTCGCCGTCGAGCACCACGAGGTCCCACTGCTCGTTGTCGGCGGCAGCGATGACGGCGGGCGCCGTCGCGACCTCCTGCCACTCGATCTCGGGAGCGTGTGCCCGCAGCCGCGGTCCGACGGCCAGGCGCACCTGCTCGCGCACCGAGTAGTCGTCGCTGTAAAGAAGGATCCGTGGTCCGCTCGTCTGCGGCACTGCACCCATGCGTCCTGCCTCCATCTCGGGGCCGCCGGACGCGACGAAGCGCGCCCGGCGGCGGTCTGACTCCCCTATTTTGCTGGCATCGTGGCACAGGTGCGTCACGTCGAGAACCGCCGGGGCGTGGTCTTTTCGTGGCACTATTCCATGTCACGTCAGCAAGCGCGAGCACATCGGCATGAATCCGCGGTTTTCCGCGGACTTCAGCGGCTGAAGTGCTGTTTCGCGTCGCCATAACTGTGGTGAAGTCGGCCATAATGACACCGTGTCCACGACCGCAACGGCTGCTGCCGCCCCGACCGCTCACCAGCACGTGAGCGTCAACCGACCGAACCCCGTGTCGGTCGGGACCATCGTCTGGCTCGCTTCCGAGCTCATGTTCTTCGCGGGACTCTTCGCGATGTACTTCACGGTCCGCTCCGTGATGGACCCCGCCGAGTGGGCCGCGCAGACCGACCACCTGAACATCCCGTTCGCGTTCCTCAACACCACGGTCCTGGTGCTGTCCTCGGCGACCTGCCAGATGGGTGTCGCCGCAGCGGAGCGGTTCCGCCCGGTGCGCACCGGCAGCATCCTCCAGGTCACCAAGTGGGGCATGCACGAGTGGATGACGCTGACGTACCTCATGGGCGCCTTCTTCATCGGCGGCCAGATCTTCGAGTACGCCGCCCTCATCGAGGAGGGCCTGACGATCTCGTCGAGCCCGTACGGCTCCGTCTTCTTCCTGACGACGGGCTTCCACGGACTCCACGTCATCGGCGGCCTCATCGCGTTCCTGTTCCTGCTCGGCCGCTCCTTCGCTGCCCGGCGCTTCGGCCATCACGAGGCCACCACCGCGATCGTCACGTCGTACTACTGGCACTTCGTCGACGTCGTGTGGATCGCACTGTTCGCCGTCATCTACCTGCTCAAGTGACGCGGACCCTCTCAGACCACCCCCTAGAAGCCACGAGACGAGGTCACTTTCGTGAAGGCACTCGCCGCCCGCCGGCACCACCGGGCCGCCCCGGTCGTGCTGCTGCTGCTGGCGCTGCTGGTCACGGGCGGCGTGTACGCCGCCCTCGCCCCGAGCCCGGCGCAAGCCGCGACGGCCAGCACCGCGGACATCGAGACCGGCAAGAAGCTGTTCCAGGCGAACTGCGCCACCTGCCACGGACCGAACGCGGAGGGCACCGACATCGCCCCGTCGCTGGTCGGTGTCGGCGCCGCCGCCGTGGACTTCCAGGTCTCGACCGGCCGCATGCCGATGCAGGCGGACGGCCCGCAGGCGATCGCCAAGCCCCGCCAGATGAACGAGGAGCAGACCGCCGCGCTCGCCGCGTACGTCGCCTCGCTCGGCGCGGGCCCCGCGATCCCCACGGACGCCCAGGTCGACCCGGCGCAGGGTGACGCCGCCAACGGCATGGCCCTCTTCCGCACCAACTGCGCGATGTGCCACAACGCCGTCGGCGCCGGTGGTGCCCTGTCGCAGGGCAAGTTCGCGCCGTCGCTGCTCGAGACGTCGGACCGCAACATCTACCAGGCCATGGTCACCGGCCCGCAGTCGATGCCGGTGTTCAACGACGCCGTCATCACGTCCGAGGGCAAGCGCGACATCATCGCGTTCCTCGCGGAGCAGGACAAGGGCACGGCCGGCGGCAACGCGCTCGGCGGCCTCGGTCCGGTGGCGGAGGGTCTGTGGGCCTGGGTGCTCGGTCTCACCGTCCTGATCGGTGGCGCAGTCTGGATGGGAGCGAAGTCCTCGTGAGCGAGAGCAAGAACCCCACGTCGGCCGAGGTCGGCCGCGCCCACGCCGCCGGCGAGCTGGTCCACGCGGACCGCTTCCCCGACCCCGGCGTCCCGGCGCACACGCCTCGCCTGACCGACACGGACCAGGCGGCGGCCAAGCGGTCCGAGCGGATCGTCACGCTGCTGTTCACGATCTCGGCCCTCGGCACGATCGCGACGCTCGTGGCCTACTTCGCGGTCCGCCCCGACGGCACCACGGAGGGCGTCCGGCTGTCGACCGTCCTCCTCGGTGTCGCGCTGGCCGTGTCGCTGCTCGGCATCGGCCTCGCCGCCGTGCACTGGGCCAAGTCGCTCATGTCCAACCACGAGTACATCGACGACCGCCACACCACCGCCTCCTCCCCCGAGGTGCGCGAGGTCGCCGTCGTCGCGCTCCAGCAGGGCGTCGAGGACTCGGGCATCGCCCGGCGCGGTGTGCTCAAGGGCGCCATGGTCGGCGCGCTCGCCCTGTTCCCGTTGACGATCGCCGTGCCGCTCATCAGCTCGGTCGGCAGCGACTGGAACGTCGAGAAGTTCCGGCACACGCTCTGGAAGAAGGGCATGCGGCTCGCGACGGACCCCGACGGCCGGCCCCTCAAGGCCGCCGACCTCACGGTCGGCTCCGTCGCCCACGTCCAGCCCGACGTCCCCGCCGAGGAGCGCGAGACGCACCACTGGATCTCGGAGAAGGCGAAGGCCGTCGTCCTGCTGGTCCGGCTCAACCCGGAGGACATCCGCTCCGAGCAGCGCGAAGGCGCCTCGTACGAGGGCATCGTCGCGTACTCGAAGATCTGCACGCACGTCGGCTGCCCCGTCGCGCTGTACGAGCAGCAGACGCACCACCTGCTGTGCCCCTGCCACCAGTCGACCTTCGACATCGCCGACGGCGCGAAGGTCGTCTTCGGTCCCGCGAAGCGTCCGCTCCCGCAGCTGCCCATCACCGTCGACGACGAGGGGTACCTTGTCGCTGAGGACGACTTCTCCGAGCCGATCGGCCCGAGCTACTGGGAGCGCCTGAAGTGAGCACCGCGACAACGACCC
>CBINDH010000201.1:0-5326 GCA_966249365.1 uncultured Xylanimonas sp.
CGGCCCTGCGACCGTGTCCTTCGAGGTGGCGGACGGCCCCGACGGCCGCACCGGCACCCGGACCGCGCTCCTCGTCGCGCCCGTCACGGTCACGGCGCCTGACAACCTGCCGCCGGCCTTCACGGGCAGGCCCACGCTCGACGTCGCCGTGGGCGAGGAGGGCGCGGTCGACGTCGCCCGGTTCGTCCAGGACCCGGACGGCGACCCGCTGACGGTCCGCGTCACCGGCGACGTGGACGGCCTGACCACGAGCGTCGAGGGCACGCGCCTGATCGTCCAGGCCGACACCAGCCTGAGCAAGGGTGCCCGCCTGGCGGTGCCCCTCGAGGTGCTGGACGGGAAGAACCCGCCCGTGGCCGGCACGGCCGAGGTGACGCTCGTGGCGTCGACCCGCCCGCTGCTGGTCGCCAACGACGACGTCGTCGACGACGCGCACCAGGGCGAGCCCGCCACGGTCGACGTGCTGGCCAACGACTCCAACCCGTTCGAGGGCGGCGAGCGCACCGTGCTGTCCGCGACCGTCGAGACCGGGCGCGGCGCGGCCGAGGTGCGCGGCACCGACGTCGTCGTGACGCCCGACGGCACGTTCGTGGGCCGCATGGTGGTGCGCTACACCGTCGCCGACGCGACGAACGACCCCGACCGGTTCGTCGAGGGCCGGATCCAGCTCACGGTCCTGGGCCGTCCGGGCGCGCCCAAGGCGCCGCGCGTCGAGGAGGTCCGTTCCGAGACGGTCGTGCTGTCGTGGGAGCCGCCCGTCGACAACGGGTCCCCGATCACCGGCTACACCGTGCGGGCCGACGACGGCACCACGACGGACTGCCCGACGACGACGTGCACCATCGGGGGGCTGACCAACACCCGGACGTACACGTTCACGGTCACCGCGACCAACGCCGTCGGCGACTCGGACCCGTCGCCCGCCTCCGAGCCCGCCACCCCCGACGCGAGCCCCGACCCGCCGCAGCCCCCGACGCTCGAGTTCGGCGACCAGGCGCTCACGGTGTCCTGGACCAACGCCACGTACACGGACCGGTCGGCGATCGAGTGCGTCGACCTCGAGATCATGCCGGCGCCCGCCTCGGGCGCCGTCGAGAAGCCGTGCGTGGCGTCGACGTCCGTGGTCTGGGAAGGGCTCGAGAACGGCACCGCGTACCAGGTGCGCCTGCGCGCGAGGAACGCGGCGCCCGACCCGTCGGAGTGGGGCGAGTGGTCCGCCCCCGAGACGCCCGCGGCCCCGCCCGCAGCCCCCGCGGCACCGTCCGCGGTGCGCGTCGACACCCCGCTGGGCGGCAAGGTGACCGTGACGTGGGCGGAGCCGGCCGGGAACGGCGACGCCGTCCGCGGCTACCGCGTCGCGGTGCTCGCGAACGGCACCCAGGCCGACCTCCTCGAGGTGAACGGCCCGCGCGCGGACGTCACGGGTCTCGACCCCGCGGCCACGTACACGTTCACGGTCGTCGCGTGGAACAAGGCGGGCGACTCGCCCGCGTCGGCGCCGTCGAACGCGCTGGTCGCGTACGGCAAGCCCGTGACCCCCGGCCCGGTGACAGCGTCCATCCCCGACCCGGCCAACACCTCGGGCCGCCTGACGGTGTCGTGGACGGGGATCAGCGACGCGAAGTTCTACGGTCCCGGGCCCTACTACCAGGTCTCCGCGAACGGCGGTTCGCCCGTGCGGGCGGAGAGCGGGTTCTCCTACACGGGTCTGAACAACGGCACCTCGTACACGTTCCGGGTGCGCGCGTGCAACCAGTTCCAGTGCTCCGACTGGTCGGCGGCGTCGAACGCGAAGACGCCGTTCACCGTGCCCGGCACGCCCGGCGTCTCGGTGACCCGCGAGGACCCGAAGCACGTCAACGTCAAGGTCTCGAGCCCGGGCAACGGCGGCGAGAGCATCGACAAGATCGAGTACCGCGTCAACGGCGGCGGCTGGAAGACGTACAGCGGTGCCGTCGTCGTGGGCGGTGCGTACAACACCACGTACCGGGTCGAGGCGCGGGCGTGCAACGCCGCGGGCTGCGGCGGGGTGGGCTCCGACGCGTACACGACCGACTTCGACCCGGCGGGCGTGACGATGACCATCTCGAAGGGCGCGAGCACGTCGGGCCAGTCGGGCTGCTACGACGACTCGATGCCCGCGGGGACGCAGGACTGCCACAAGCTGCACCTCGAGCTGCGCCGTGGAACCCGATACACCACGGTGACCTACACGTGCTGGACCACGAACACCTTTTATGGCACCGTGTCAGCGCCCCGGCAGTTCGCGCCGACCAGCGGGACCATCAGCTTCACCACCGACGGCAACGGAAGCTTCTCGGGCGACCTGGCCTGCCAGCACACCTATGTCGGGGACTCCGCCTGGATCGTGACGGACCTCTGGGGCGCGTCCAGCAGACAGGCGTGGTGAGGACCGGGATGATCGGGACAGCGTGGTGGGCCCAGCGCCGCAGAGCAGTCTCCTCGGGGACCGTCGTCGCGCTCGTCGCAGGCGTCGTCGCCGCGGCCTTCGTCACCGACGGGCAGTCGCAGGCGGAGGTCACCCTCAACGACTCCGGCGTGTGGGTCACCAACGACGCCGCGGGTCTCGTGGGGCGCTTCAACACGCAGTCGCAGGCCCTGGACAGCACGCTCGTCGCGGCAGCCACCGCGTTCGACGTCCAGCAGCAGGCCGGCCGGGTCCTCGTCACGAACGAGGCGGACTCGGCGGCGTCGCCCGTGGACCCCGCGCACGTCGCGCTCGGCACGCCGTTGCGCGCGCCGAAGGGCGCGCAGATCGTCTCGGGCGGCTCGACGACGGCGGTGCTCGACCCGGTGCGGGGCCAGCTCTGGGTGCTGCCCTTCGACACCGTGGGCAGCTTCGACGAGGAGAAGACGAAGCCGACGGTCAAGGCCAAGGGGCTCGCGGCCGTGACCGTCTCGCAGGACGGCACCGTGTACGCCGTCGCGCCGTCGACCGGGACCCTGTACCGCGTGCCGACGTCGGCGCACGGCCTGCCCGCGAAGCCCGAGCAGCACGACGTCGACGTCGACGAGGGCGCCGAGGTGCAGCTCACCGCCGTGGGCGACGACCTCGTCGTCCTGGACCGCACGGCGGGGAAGCTCATCCTCCCGGGTCGCTCCGTCGAGCTCGAGGACCCGCGCGAGGCGCGCCTGCAGCAGCCGTCCGGTGCCTCCGACCACGTGCTGGTCGCGACCTCCCGCGGGCTCGTCGCGCAGCCGCTCGGCGGCGGCAGCGCCGTCACCCGCAGGTACACCGGCACACCCGCGGCGCCCGTCCAGCTCGGCGGGTGCGACTACGCCGCCTGGTCCGGGTCGGGTCAGGTCCTGCGCGACTGCGAGGGAACGGACCACGACGTCGACACGGTGCTCGAGGGCATCGGCCCGCAGACCCGGCTCGAGTACCGCGTCAACCGGGACGCGATCGTGCTCAACGACCTCGCCGCCGGCACCCTGTGGATGGCCCAGGACGACTTCACCAAGGTCGACGACTGGGAGCAGACGGTCCCCGAGGACGCCGAGGGCGAGGAGCAGGACTCCGAGGAGACGACGCCCGAGCAGGTCGACCAGCCGGTCGCGGACCGCACCAAGCCCAACCGGCCCCCGGTCGCCACCCCGGACGAGCTCGGCGCGCGCCCCGGGCGCACGACCGTGCTCGACGTGCTCGGCAACGACGTCGACCCTGACGGCGACGTCATCACGGCCGACGTGCTCGACGCCCCCGACGTCGACGGCGTCACGCTCCAGCGCATCCTCGGCGGGGCCGCGCTGCAGATCGTCGTCGCCCCCGACACGACGGCCCGCGAGGTCCGGTTCACCTACCGGGTCTCGGACGGGCGGACCGGGTACGACGACGCGACGGTGCGCGTGCGGCTGTCCCCCGAGGGTCAGAACGCGGCACCCGTCCAGACGGGTGCGCCCGTCCTCAAGGTCGCCCGGGGAGGCACCGCCTCGATCAAGGTGCTGCCCTACTTCCGCGACCCCGACGGCGACGAGATGCTGCTCGTCAGCGCCGACATCACGGCGAGCGGCGACGAGGTGCGCTCGCGGCCCGACGGCACCGTCGAGTTCCGCGACGGCGGGTTGGCCACGGGCCGCAAGGTCGTCGACATCGTGGTGGCGGACGGGCTGGGGCTGGTGACCTCGGGGACGCTGAACATCGACGTCATCGCCGGCCAGTCGCCGCCCATCGCGGTCAACGACCACGTCCAGGCGCTCGTCGGCGAGCCGGTCACCGTGCGGCCGCTCGCCAACGACTCCGACCCGGACGGCGACGTGCTCCGCCTCGTCGGCGTCACGGGCGTCGCGCCCGCCGTCGTCACGCCCAACACCACGGCGGGGACGTTCTCGTTCGTCGCGTCGAAGACGGGCTCGTACGACGTCACCTACCAGGTCAGCGACGGGCCGTCCGCGACCCTCGGGCTCGTGCGCGTCGACGTGAGCGCCCCCACGGACGGCCAGGGTGCACCCGTCGTCGTGCGCGACGAGGCGCTGCTGCCCACGGGCGGCTCCACGCTCGTCGACGTGCTGGCCAACGACACGGACCCGGCGGGCGGTGTCCTCGTCGTCCAGTCGGTCGACGTGCCTGCCGACGCCGGGGTCAGCGTCGCGGTGCTCGCGCACCACGTCCTGCGCATCACCGAGCTGCGCCGGCACGACCAGCCCGTGACGGTGCGCTACACGGCGTCCAACGGGGCGGGCACGGCCGTCGGCGAGGTCCGGGTCGTCCCCGTCCCCGCGCCCGTCAAGCTGCAGCCGCCGGACGCCCAGCCCGACGACGTCACCGTGCACGCGGGCGACGTCGTCACCATCCACGTGCTCGCGAACGACACCCACCCCGACGGGCTGCCGCTCACGGTGACCGGCGACCTCGTCGAGACGCCGGACCCGGCCGTGGGCGAGGGCTTCGTCGCGGGCCAGACGGTGCGCTTCAAGGCCGGGAACAAGGCGGGCGTCACCCACGCCGTCTACGAGGTCAGCGACCCGAACGGTCAGCGCGACTCCGCACAGATCACGATCCACGTGCGCGACAACGACGACAACACCCCGCCGTCGCCGCCGGACGTCGAGGCGCGCGTGCTCGCGGGCGCCGCGGTCGTCGTGGAGGTGCCCCTCGACGGCGTCGACCCGGACGGCGACTCGGTCACGCTCACGGGCGTCGTCAGCCCGCCCTCGAAGGGCACCGCACGGCTCGTCGACGGCCGGCTGGAGTTCGAGGCCGCGCCGACCGGCTCCGGACTCGACACCTTCCGGTACTCGGTCATGGACACCCGCGGCGCGGTCGCCGTCGGCACGGTGCGCGTCGGCATCGCCGAGAAGCCCGACC
>CBINDH010000202.1:0-5280 GCA_966249365.1 uncultured Xylanimonas sp.
CGGCAGCCGATGATCCTGCGGCTGTACGGCACGGCGACCGAGGTGCAGCCCGACGAGCCCGCGTGGGCGGAGCTGTCGGGGCTGTTCCCGCCCATGCTCGGGGCACGCCAGGTGTACGACGTCGACGTCGACCTGGTGCAGACGTCGTGCGGCTACGGCGTGCCGTTCCTGGAGTTCACCGGCGAGCGCCCGCTCATGGCGTCGTGGGCCGAGAAGAAGGGGCCCGACGGGCTGCTCGCCTACCAGCGCGAGAAGAACGTGGTGAGCATCGACGGGTTCCCGACGGGGCTGCGGGCCTGAGGCCGGTCAGGGTCAGAGCCTCGGCCAGACGACGGCCTCCCCCGCCGCGAGCGACGCCCGCACGTCCAGCACGCGCTGGTTGGTCGAACCGCGGAACCGCAGCGTCAGGTCCTTGAGGTCCTGGCGGAAGGTGCCGTCGACCAGGACGTCGACCTGCTCGAGCAGGGCCCGCTGCTGCGGGTGCCCCGTCGCCGCGAGCTGCTCGAACGTGAAGCCCGTCCAGCACCAGACGTCCTTGCCCGGCAGCTCGCGACGCACGCGCTCGACCAGCCGCAGCAGGACGGGCGTGTTGAGCATGGGCTCGCCGCCCAGCAGCGACAGCCCTTGGACGTACGGCTCGGCCAGGTCGGCAAGGATCCGGTCCTCGAGCGCGTCGTCGTAGGGCTTGCCGAGCCGGAACGACCACGCGGCCTCGTTGAAGCAGCCCGGGCACTCGAACAGGCACCCGGACACGTAGAGCGCGCAGCGCACGCCCTCGCCGTCGAGCGCGGTGAACGGCTTGTAGTCGGCGACGTGGGCCTGGGTGACGACGGTGGGGTCCCAGCGGGGCGACGGCTCGAGCGGGGCGGGCCGTGCGGCCGTGCGGCCGGCGGTGGCCGACAGGTCCGACGATGGCGCGGACGGCAGCCCACGGTCGGCGAACGTCCTGGTCATGCGGCCACGCTCCTCTCCTCCGGCTTCGCGGTGACCTCACGCACCCAGCGGGTCTTGCCCGCGTCCCAGACCCGCAGCAGGCCGTTTCTGGCGGCGGCCTCCGCCTCGGTCCACGACTCGTCCCACACGAGATCCGGGTCGTCGCGGAACCGCTTGCGCTGGTACGACTCCTTGGGCATCCGGACCCACCCGGTGCGCGGGCCGGCATACCGGTAGTCGGGAGCCAGTTCCCGGTCCGCAGTGAAGCCGGTCCGCTCGTACAGGCCGCCGTCGCTGACCATGGCGTCCGCGAAGGTCACCCAGCGGACGAGGTCGTCCGCCAGTGTGCGCTCTGCGTGGGCGAGCAGCCGCGAGAAGGCGCCGGGCACGATGCCGCGGGTCGCGAACCGCACGATCTCCCACTCTCCCGCGCCTCGGCCGGTCCGAGCGCCCCCGCGCGGTGAGCGGAGCGCCAGCATCGCGCGGACGCGCCCGTCGTCGTCGGTCAGGACGAACCGGCGGGTGCAGGTCACGGCGCCCTGGAGATGGTTGCGCGAGAGGAAGGCTGCGCCGGCCGCGCCGTCGACCTCACCGAGCGTCAGCGCCCGGGCGCCGAGCCGCTCGGAGCACCGGCGGTCGAGGCCCGGGTGGGTCAGCGGGAGGGACGCCGTGACCCCGAGCTTGGCCGCGAGCGCCCGGACGACCACGTCGCGGCGCGCGAGCCAGTCGTCCTCCCACACCGTGATCAGCCGGATGCCAGCCGCCCGGGCCGCTGCCAGCTTGGCCCGATGCGCGTCCCGGTCCCGGAACTGCTCGCTGTGGTAATAGACGCCGTTGTACTCGACGGCGACGCCCAGCGCGGGGACGTGCGCGTCGAGCTCGTACCCGGGCAAGGTGCGCCGGTCGTTGGCGCGCACCTCGAGCCCGGGGACGAGCGCCGCGAGGGCGCCACGAAGGTCGGCCTCGCCCTTCGACGGCGGGCGGCACACCGGGCATCCCGTGCCGCTCGACCGGTTGCCCACCGTCGCCTGCCACGAGTGCCCGGCCGCGCACCGCCACGCGGCGACGTAGTCGGAGAAGGGCCCGACGTCGGCTGCGGTAAGGACCGTGTCCGCCCACTCCTGCGCAAGGGCCGGGTTGACGTCCGCCAGCGACGCTCCGACGGCGGGGGCCATTCTGGCGCGCCCGCGCAGCTGATAGGAGCACGCTGGACACCCGGTCGAGTACTGGGTGCGGTCGCCAGGTGCGGCCTTCCACTCGTGCCCGCACTCCGCGCACAGCCACCACGCGTGGCGGCTCGACGATGTCGCCACCTGGTCAGGAGTGCCGGCGTTCTTGGCCGGGTGCCACTGTGCTGCGTACTGCGGGTGAGTCTCCGCGAGCGATCGGCCCGGCCTGGGCAGAGCCCGTCTGGCTGCTGCGCGCCGCCTCCCGCACTCCGGACAGCCCCGGCCCCCGTGTGCGCGGCCGACGACGGCGGACCTCCACCGATGCCGGCACGCCGTGCACACCCACCACACCTTCCGGTTGGAGCCGGAGGTGACCGCTGTCGGCAAGAGGTCGGGGTCGTCCCATTCGAGAGCCAACGCCGGGTGCGTGGTGGCGAGGTCGTTGACACCGACGGTCGCGCGCTTGCGCGTGCAATATGGGCAGCCGTGGCCGCCCGTCAAGGTGCTGACGGGCGCCTCCCACTCGTGGCCGTCGGCGCAGATCCAGCGCGCGCGCTTGTTTGCACGGGGTCCGAGAGTCCGGGGGTCGAGCGTGTTGTCAGGGTGCCACAGCGCCAGGAGCTCGGGGTGCAGCGATGCGAAGTCGTTGACCCCGCTGATGCGCCGCCTGCCCGAGCAGAACGGGCAGCCGGTCTGTCGGTAGGTGCGGTTCGCGATGCGCGCGGACCACTCGTGGCCGGCGCCGCAACGCCACCAGCCGAGGTCCGACGAGCTCGCGGGCGTCTGATCGGCAGGAAGCGGGTTGCGCGATGACCACTGCGCGGCGACAGGCGTGTCCGCAACCGTTCGAACCACTCGCACGTGATCCCCTTCCGAGCGTCGAGGCGCCGCGCCGCCGTGGCGTGCGGCCTGGCTGGAAGCTACCGGCCACGTCCGACATAGTCGTTCGACCCCGACGTGTGGTTCTTGCGCGCGGCGATCTCGTGCTGCCGGCCCTTGGCGACGCCGCGGGCGACCGGCTCCGACAGGTAGCCGCACACCCGGCGGATGACCTCGAGCGACTCGGGGTCGTCACCGTTCTCCTTGCGGCCGGTGTTGCCGCAGCCAGGGCAGGTGAACCCGTCGTTGCCCGCGATGAAGTCGCCCTCGTACCCGCAGCGGAAGCAACGGTCGATCGGGACGTTGACGCCCATGTACCCGATCTCGTGGTCGTAGGCGTAGTCCCACACGGCCTCGACGGCCTTGGGGTTGTTCCGCACGTTGGGCCACTCGGTGTAGTGGATGAAGCCGCCGCTCGTGAAGGGCGCGTAGGGCGCCTCGAAGTCGAGCTTGCGGAAGGGGCTCCACCCGTCGGCCTCCCCCAGACGAGGGTCGAGGTGGAAGGAGTTGGTGTAGTACACGAGGCCGTTGCCCTTGTCGGTCACGTCCGGGACGGGTCCGAACTTCTCCAGGTCCATCTTCGCGAACCGGTCCGTCAGTGACTCCGACGGCGTCGAGTACACCGAGATGCTCGCGCCGGGGACCTTCCCTCCCGTCCCGCTGAAGTCCGCCGCGTTCCACTCGGCCGTCTTGGCCTTCATGTGGGCGAGGATGTCGAGCGTGAACTGCTTGGCCTGCTCGTTGGTCTCCCAGCGGCGGCCGAAGAACACCGCGGCCACCTCGTAGAGGCCGATGAACCCCAGGGACAGCGTCGCGCGCCCGTTGTCGAAGAGGTGCCCGACGTCGTCGCCGCTCTGGAGCCGTGCGAACCCGCCCGACTTGTAGAGGATGGGCGCGTTCTCCGGTCGCGCCTGGCGCACGCGCGCCTCGCGGAACCGCAGGCCCTCGTGCGCGATCTCGAGCCGCTCGTCGAGCAGCGCCCAGAAGGCGGCGATGTCGCCGCGCGTCTCCAGGGCGATGCGCGGCAGGTTGACCGTCACGACGCCCAGGTTCATCCGTCCCAGGGTCTCCTGCTCCCCCGTCTGCGGGTTCACGTAGGGCGAGAGGTGCGAGCGGCAGCCCATCGACGTCTTGTAGGACCCCGTGATCTTGACGATGTTGTCGTACATGACGACGTCGGGGTACATGCGCTCGGTGGCGCAGGCGATGGCCAGCTGCTTGATGTCGTAGTTCGGGTCGTCGGGGTCGAGGTTGACGCCGCGCTTCAGCGTGAAGATGAGCTTCGGGAAGATCGGCGTGCGGCGCTCCGCACCCAGCCCGCGCCGCTGCACGGCGAGCACGGCCTTCTGGATCTCGCGCTCGAACCACGACGTGCCCAGGCCGAGGCCGATGGAGACGAAGGGGGTCTGACCGTTAGTGCTGGAAACAGTGTTGATGTTGTGCAGAAGGGCCTGTGCGCCGTCGTAGATCTCCTTGGCCGTCCGCTGCTTCGCGAACTCGTCGCGCCGGGACTCGTCCTCGATCCACTCCTCGGCGACGGCCAGGTACTTCGCGTACGACTTCTGCGCGTACGGGGCCAGCAGCAGGTCGATCGTCTCGACGGTCACGCCGCCGTACTGCGCCGAGGAGATCGCGGTGATGATCTGCGAGAGCACGGATGCCGCGGTGTCGAACGACCGGGGCGTCATGATGTTGGCGTTGCCCATCGTGAACCCGTTGGCGAGCATGTCCGCGAAGTTGGGCAGGTCGCAGTTGTTGAACGGCGTGTAGGGCGAGTAGTCCAGGTCGTGGAAGTGGATCTGCCCCTTGATGTGCGCGCTCGCCACGCGCGGCGGCAGCATCGTCAGGCCGCGGGCCTTGGCCACCGAGCCCGCCATGCGGTCGCGCTGCACGTGGAAGACGCGCGAGTCCTTGTTGGCGTTCTCGTTGGCGACCTCGCTGTCCTGCAGCCGGCCGACCTGGTGCTCGACGCTGAACTGCTGCTTGCGGCGCAGGTCCTTCTCGAGGCGGTACGTGGCGTAGATCTCGGCGACGTCGCCGTGACCCGTCTCGATGAGGGTCTGCTCGACGATCGCCTGGATCTCGTAGACCTTGACGTCGGTGCGGAAACGACGGAAGACCTCGGTGTCCACCGCCACGACGACGGCGCCCAGCGCGGCCTCGTCGACGGCGTCGTCCCACGCCCGCATCCAGGCGGGGCGGATGGCGTCACGCACGCGCCGCAGGTCGTACGGGGTGCGACTGCCGTCCCTCTTGATCACCGGGGGGGCGGCGACGAGAAGGTTCGGCGTGTCCACGG
>CBINDH010000203.1:0-5260 GCA_966249365.1 uncultured Xylanimonas sp.
CCCTCGAAGACGAACCGGTAGACGACCTGCTCCACGGCGTCGCCGTCGAGCGTGATCGGGTCGCCGTCGTACTCCTCGACACCCGTGTCGGCTGGCATGCCGGTGCCGGAGATCCGCACCTGGAGCACCGCGTCGCCCATGACCTCGACCGGCAGACCGGAGCCGTCGTCCAGAGCCTCGTCGACGTACTCGACCCGCCACCCGGGGGTGCCGTCGCCCTTGCCGTCGAGGTCGAAGACGACGCGGTCGAAGGCGTCGTGGGACGCGGCGCGCACGTCGACCACCGACAGGAGCGTCCCGGCGTCGGGCTCGGACTCGGCGACGGCGCCCGGGTCGACGAACGGGACGTCCGTGCTCGGCTCGTCGGACGCCATCGGGGACTCGGACGCCGCCGGGGACTCGGAGGCCATCGGCGACTCCGAGGCCATCGGCGACTCGGACGTCATCGGTGACTCGCCGGGAGTCTCGGTCGGGGTCGCCGTCGGTCCGGCCTCGCTCGGTCCCGTGCAACCCGCGAGCGCGGCGGCGAGCAGCGTTGCGACCGCCGCAGTGAAAGTCCTGGTCCTGGCCACCATGGCGCACCTCCGCTCCGATCACACGACGGTAGACCGCACCCCTGGGGCGTGCGCGCCGGAGCCCCCACGTGTACGCAACTGACGCCGGAGCGTGACCACCCCGTCACCGGAACACCGCCGACACCCGCCGAGATGGCAGTTTTCGTCGGTTTCGGGCCCCGGCGGGCGACCGAAAATGCCATCTCGGCGGAGGGGTTAGGGGGTTAGGGGGTTGCGTTGAGGGCTTGGGCTAGGTCGGTCCAGAGGTCCTCGACGTCCTCGATGCCGACCGACATCCGGATGAGGTCCTCGGGCACGGTCGGCGACTCGGTCGCGAAGCGGCGGCGGCGTTCGAGGGTGGACTCGACGCCGCCCAGCGACGTCGCGGGGACCCACAGCTCCAGCGCGGCGACGACGGCGTCGGCGGCCGCCTTCCCTCCGACGGGCCGCATGCCGATGATCGCGCCGAAGCCCCGCATCTGCGTCGCCGCGCGCTCATGACCGGGGTCCGTCGGGAGGGACGGGTGGCGCACCTCGGCGACGGCGGGGTGCTCCGCGAGCCGCGCCGCGAGCACCGCGGCGTTGGCCTGGGCGCGCTCGACGCGCAGGGCGAGCGTGCGCAGCCCGCGCAGCGCGAGCCACACCTCGAACGGCCCGGGGATCGAGCCGTGCATCGTCCGGTACGCGCGCAGCGCCTGGTCCAGGGCGGGGTCGTTCGTCACGCACGCCCCGAGGACGACGTCGGAGTGCCCGGCGAGGTACTTGGTCACCGAGTGCAGGACGACGTCGGCGCCCAGGGCGAGCGGGTTCTGCCCGAGCGGGGTCGCGAACGTGTTGTCGACGACGGTGAGCACGCCGCGCGCACGGGCGGCGTCGAGGAGGGCCGGCAGGTCGGCGACCTCGAGCATCGGGTTGGTGGGCGACTCGATGAGGGCGACGTCGGCGCCGTCGAGAGCGGCGACCACCTGGTCGGTCTCGGCGATGTCGACGCGGCGCACCTCGACGCCGTGGCGGGCCGCGAGGTCGTCGGCGTAGCCGAGGCTGACCTGGTACGCGTGGCGCGGGACGACGAGCACCCCGCGGTCGGGCACGAAGGACAGCGCGGCGGCGACCGCGGCCATGCCCGACCCGAACACGACCGCCGGGTGCGTGGCGCCCTCGAGCGCCCCGAGCGCCTCCTCGAACGGCCGCCACGTCTCGGTGCCGATGCGTGCGTAGAGCAGGTCGGAGCCCGGGTCTCCCTGGGAGACGTACGTCGAGCTGAGCACGACGGGCGCGTTGACCGGGCCGCCCTGCACGCGGGGCGGACGACCTGCCGTGACGGCGACGGAATCGGGGTGGAGCGAGGCGTGCGACGGCATGGCGGCAGCCTACGTCCGCTCGCCCGGCACCCGGCCGGGCGTCTGGCGGACGGACGACGGTCCGGCGCGCGGCAGGGTGGGGACCGATGCCTGCCGCGCGCCGAGAGGTCCCCCGCTACGAGAGCGCCCCCACCCGCCGGTCCACGTACTGGGTGTGGAGCAGCTCGTGCGCCTTGTGCGAGCCCGGCGTCTCGTAGAAGTCGTCGTACAGCGTCCACACGTCGGCGTTGCCCTGGGAGGCGCGCAGGTCGGAGAGCCGGTCGATGTCGTAGAGGACGTCCTGACGGGCCGCGACCTCGCCCACGACGCGCGGCAGCGGGTTGCCGGCGCCGCCGATGCAGCCGCCGGGGCAGGCCATGATCTCGATGAGGTCGTACCCGGTGTCCTCGCCGCGGGCGGCCTTCTGGATGAGCGGCCGTGCGGTGCCGAGCCCGGAGACGACGGCGACGCGGACGCGGGTGCCGTCGTGCGCGGTGAGCGTGGCCTCGCGGATGCCGTCGAGCCCGCGCACCTCGAGCATGTCGACGTCGTCCTCGTGCAGCGGGCGGCCGGTGAGCTTCTCGACGGCCATGCGCATGGCCGCCTCGGCGACGCCGCCCGACGCGCCGAAGATCACGCCCGCGCCGGTCGCCTGCGTGTAGGGCGCGTCCCAGGGCACGCGCGGGACGGCGGTGGGGTCGATGCGCAGCTCGTCGGCCATCTCGAGCAGCTCCTGGGTGGTGAGCACGGCGTCGACGTCGTGCCGCCCGTCCTGGCCGAGCTGTTCGCGGCGCGCCTCGTCCTTCTTGCCCAGGCACGGCATGACGGACACGACGACGAGGTCAGCTGGGTCGACGCCGACGATGCGCGCGTAGTGGTTCTTGAGCGTGGCCGCCATCATGCCCTGCGGCGAGCGGCAGCTCGACAGGTTCCCGATGAGCTCGGGGTAGGTCTTCTCGACGTGGTTGACCCAGCCGGGGCAGCACGACGTGAACTGGGGCAGCACCCCGCCGGCGGCGACGCGCTCGAGGAACTCGGTGGCCTCCTCGACGACGGTGAGGTCGGCGGCGAACGCGACGTCGAAGGACGCGTCGAACCCGAGCGCGCGCAGCAGCCCGGCAGTGAACGGTCCGGCGTCCTCGGGGGCGACGCCGTACGAGGTGGCGACGACGGTGCGCGGCGCGGGGGCGAGAGCGGCGACGACGGTCTTGGCCGGGTCGTTGATGGCCTGCCAGACCACGTCGGTCTCGCGCCGGAAGTCGAGCGCCCCGCAGGGGCAGGCGGTCGCGCACTGCCCGCAGGACACGCAGTCGGTCTGGGGGAGTGGCAGGCCCGACGCCGCACCGACGGTCAGGCGACCCATCTCGTAGCGGTACCCGAGGACGTCGACGCCCTCGACCTCCGCGCACGCGGCGATGCACCTGCCGCACGCGATGCACTTGTTGGGGTCGCGGATGAGGAACGGGTGCGTCTCGTCGATCGGGAAGCGCGGGCGGGGGCGGGGCCTCGGGTGGTGGCGGACGCCGTGCTCGGTGGCGGCGTCACGCAGCTCGCAGCCGTACCGGGCGGAGCACCCGCACGAGAGGCAGCGCGCGGCCTCGGCGCGGGCCTGCGCCTCGTCGAGCGTGAGCTCGACCTCGGCGAAGGACCCGGTGCGCTCGGTCGCGGCGAGCGTGAGGGGGACGGTGCGGGCCAGGCGCGGCTGCACCTCGAACTCGTGGCGCGGCAGGTCCTCGAGCGTCCCGCGGCTCGCGGCGAACTCGGACGACCGCGGCGTGACGGAGCCGGTGCGCAGGTACTCGTCGATCGCGTCCGCGGCACGGCGGCCCGCCCCGACGGCCTGGACGACCGTCGCGGGGCCGGTGACGCAGTCGCCGCCGGCGAAGATGCCGCGCTGGCTCGTCGCCATGGTCGTGCCGTCGACGTCGATGTCGCCCCAGCGCGACGTGGCGACGTCGAGGTCGTCGTAAAGGAACTGGCTCTGCGTCGACTGGCCGATCGCGCCGACGATGGTGTCGGCGACGATCGTGAACTCGCTGCCGGGCACGGGGTGGGGGCGGCGCCGGCCGGAGCGGTCGGGCTCGCCGAGCTCCATGCGCAGGCACTGCAGGCGCAGCCTGCCGTCCGCCCCGGCGTCGATGCGGTCGGGCGCGGCGAGGAAGACCATGTTCACGCCCTCGTCGATGGCGTCGGCGACCTCGTGCGGGTCGGCGGGCATCTCGTCGATCGTCCGCCGGTACACGAGCGAGACGTTGGTCGCGCCGAGCCGGAGCGCCGTGCGGACGCAGTCGATCGCGGTGTTCCCGCCGCCGACCACGACGACGTCGGACCCGACGACGGGCGGGGTGCCCTTCGTGACGGCCTCGAGGAAGTGGATGCCGAGGTGCACGCCGGGCAGGGTGTCACCGTCGATCGAGAGCGGCGTCGCCTGCCAGGACCCGAACGCGAGGTAGACGGCGTCGTACTCGGTGCGGAGCTGCGCGAGGTGGTGCTGCATGCCGAGGCCCTGGCCGCAGCGGATCTCGACGCCGAGGTCGGTGATGGTCGCGATCTCCCGGTCGAGGATCGCCTTGGGCAGCCGGTACTCGGGGATGCCGTAGCGCATCATGCCGCCGGGCTGCGGCTGCTTCTCGAGCACGGTGACGTGGTGGCCGTGCTGCGCCAGGTACGACGCGCACGACAGGCCCGACGGGCCTGCTCCGACGACGGCGACGCGCTTGCCGGTCGCCGGCGCGACGGCGGGCCGCCACGGGTCCTGCCGCTGCAGGTCCCAGTCGGCCGCGAACCGCTTGACCGCGTTGATCGCGACCGGGTCGTCGACGAGGTTGCGGCGGCACGCCGACTCGCACGTGTGCGGGCACACGCGCCCGCACGCCGACGGGAACGGGTTGGTCTCCTTGATGACCTGCAGCGCCGCCTCCATGTTCCCGTTGGCGACGTGCCGCAGGTAGAGCTGGATGTCGACGTGCGCGGGGCAGGTCGCCTGGCACGGTGCCTCGCAGTCGGCGTCGTGGTCCGCGAGGAGCTGTTCGAGCCGCAGGCGCCGGTACGCGACGACGTCGGCGCTCGCGGTCTCGATGACCATGCCCGCCGCCACGGGGGTGCTGCACGCCTGCGCGCGCCGTGCGCCGCCGTCGAGCTCGACGACGCAGAGGCCGCAGTTGCCGATGGGTTCGGGCAGCCGCACGTCGTCGCACAGCGCCGGGACGCGGACGCCGTCCTCGCGCAGCGCGTGGAGCAGGGAGAGGTCGGCGCGCAGGGTGCGCTCGACGCCGTCGACCGTGACGGTGACCCGGCTGGGTTCCGGCTCCGTGGGGGCGTCGGGGGTGGGGGGCTGGCCTGCCATGGGTCGGTCCTTCGTTGGCT
>CBINDH010000204.1:0-5240 GCA_966249365.1 uncultured Xylanimonas sp.
CGACGACGATGGGACGATCGTCACCCCCGGCGCGGTCAGTCTCGAACTGAGGCCTGACCCTTGCGCGCCAACAGGGCCGCCGGCACGGCGCCCGCCTCGCTGCCGCAGGCCCGGCGCTCCCGGCTGCGCAGGGAGCCGCACCCCCGGGCTCGCCGGCTTCGGCAACCTCGCGCGGGTTTGGCGCGACCCGGCCAGCCGTGCGCGAGTTCGGCAAACACCCGTGAGTTCGGTAACCGACGCTCCGACGCCCGCCGCTGAGTTCGGCAAACACCCCTGTGTTCGGTAAATGCCCCTGTCTTCGGCAAAGGCAACTGCCGAACTCACGGGCATTTACCGAACTCACCGGGCGGTGGCGCAGCCCGGGTCAGGCCTCGACGACGATCGGGACGATCATCGGGCGGCGGCGCAGGCGGCGGTTGACCCACTGCCCGACGACGCGGCGCATGACCTGCTGGAGCTGGTAGGTGTCGGTGGCCCCGCCGGTGATCGCGTCCTCGAGCGCCCGGACGACGTCGGGCTGGATCTCGTCGAACACCGCGGCGTCCTCGGCCATGCCGCGCGCGAGGATCTGCGGGCCGGCGAGCACCTTGCCGGTCGCGGAGTCGACGACGGCGAAGACGGACACGAAGCCCTCCTCGCCGAGGATGCGGCGGTCCTTGAGCTCGGCCTCGGTGATCTCGCCGACGCTCGAGCCGTCCACGTACACATACCCGCACGGCACCGCACCGACGACCGACGCCTTGCCGTCGACGAGGTCGACGACGACGCCGTCCTCGGCGAGCACGACGCGCTCCGGCGGCACACCCGTCTTGACGGCGAGCGCCCCGTTGGCCACGAGGTGGCGGACCTCGCCGTGCACGGGCATGACGTTCTTGGGCCGCAGGATGTTGTAGCAGTACAGGAGCTCGCCGGCGCTGGAGTGCCCGGAGACGTGCACCTTGGCGTTGCCCGAGTGGACGACGCGCGCGCCCAGGCGCGTCAGGCCGTTGATGACGCGGAACACCGAGTTCTCGTTGCCCGGGATGAGCGAGGACGCGAGGATCACGGTGTCGCCGGGGCTGATCTTGACCTGGTGGTCGCCGTTCGCCATACGACTCAGGGCGGCCATGGGCTCGCCCTGCGAACCCGTGGACATGTAGACGACTCTGTCGTCGGGCAGGTCGCCGGCCTTCTTGAGGTCGATCAGCACGCCCTCGGGCACCTGGAGGTAGCCGAGCTCGGCGGCGATGGCCATGTTGCGGACCATGGAGCGGCCGACCAGCGCGACGCGGCGCCCGTGCGCGTGCGCGGCGTTGAGCACCTGCTGCACGCGGTGCACGTGCGAGGAGAACGACGCGACGATGATGCGCTTGTCCGCCTGGCCGAACACGTTGTCGAGCACCGGGCCGATCTCGACCTCGGGCGTGACGAACCCGGGCACCTCGGCGTTGGTCGAGTCGACCATGAACAGGTCGACCCCCTTCTCCCCCAGTCGGGCGAAGGCGCGCAGGTCGGTGACCCGCCCGTCGAGCGGGAGCTGGTCCATCTTGAAGTCGCCCGTGTGCAGCACGGTGCCCGCAGGCGTGGTGACCGCGACGGCGAGCGCGTCGGGGATGGAGTGGTTGACGGCGACGAACTCGAGGTCGAACGGCCCGAGCTTCTCCGTCTGCCCCTCCTTGACCGCGAGGGTCACGGGCGTGATGCGGTGCTCCTTGAGCTTCGCCTCGACGAACGCGAGGGTGAGCTGCGACCCGAGCAGCGGGATGTCGCGCTTGAGCCGCAGGAGGTAGGGCACGGCGCCGATGTGGTCCTCGTGCCCGTGCGTCAGGACGACGGCCTCGACGTCGTCGAGCCGGTCCCTGATGTAGTCGAAGTCGGGCAGGATGAGGTCGACGCCCGGCTGGTTGTCCTCGGGGAAGAGGACGCCGCAGTCGATGATGAGCAGACGGCCGGCGCACTCGAGGACGGCCATGTTGCGGCCGACCTCGCCGAGGCCGCCGAGGGCGACGATGCGCAGGCCGCCGGCCGGGAGCGCAGGGGGCAGGGTCAGCTCGGGGTGCGGGTGGCTCACTTGCTACTCCCGGTGTCTGGGATCGGGTGGAAGATCAGGCGGCCGCCAGGGCGCCGGCGGCGACGAGGCCCGCGCGCACGGCGGCGGCCTCGTCGTCGGACGCCTCGACCAGCGGCAGGCGGACGGTGCGTCCGGAGACCACGCCGAGCGCCTCGACGGCGGCCTTGGCCATGACGGCCTGGAAGCCGGCGCCGTTGAGGGCACCGATGGCGGGCAGGGTGGTGCGGAAGGCGGCGAGGGCGCCCTGGTGGTCGCCGGCGTCCCACGCGGTGATCGCCGCGGCGAACGCGGCCGGCACGGCGTGCGCGGCCACGGAGACGAGGCCGGCGCCCCCGTGCGCGAGGAAGGGCAGCAGGAGCGCGTCGTCGCCCGAGTACCAGGCGAGGCCCGTGCTCGCGGCCAGCCCGGCGGCTGCGGCGACGTCACCGCTGGCGTCCTTCGTGGCGACGACGAGCGGGTGGGCGGCCAGGCGCTCGTACGCGCCGGGCGACAGCCGCACGCCGGTGCGCCCGGGGACGTCGTAGAGCATCACGGGCTTGCCCCCGGCCTCGGCGACGGCCTCCATGTGCCGGGCCACGCCCTCCTGGGAGGGGCGCGAGTAGTACGGCGAGACGATGAGGATGCCGTCGGCGCCGGCGGCCGCTGCCTGCTCGGCCATGCGGGCGGCGTGCAGGGTGTCGTTCGACCCGGCGCCCGCGACGACGACCGCACGGTCGCCGACCGCGTCGACGACGGCCGCGACCAGGTCCGCCTTCTCCGGGGAGTGGGTCGTCGGCGCCTCGCCCGTGGTGCCGTTGAGCACCAGACCGTCGTTGCCGTTGTCGACCAGCCACGTGGCGAGCGCGCGCGCCGCCTCGAGGTCCACCGCCCCGTCCGGGGTGAAGGGCGTCACCATCGCGGTGAGCAGCGCTCCGAACGGACGGGCAGGGTTGGACGTCAGGGCCATGGGATTACCGTACCGGCCGAGGCCAGGACTATCCCGCGACGGGTCGATGGGTGGACCCCGGGCAAGGCTTGACGAGGCGGTGCATCCTCGAACCATGACCTCCGTACTGTCGCCCACGCTCGTCTCGCACCTCCCCACGGGCCGGCTGGTCGACGGCCGGTGGACCTCGGCCACGGGCGGTCGCACGTTCGAGGTCGTGGACCCGGCCACCGAGGAGGTGCTGTTCGACGTCGCCGACGGGTCGCCGCAGGACGGCCTGCGGGCCCTGGAGGCAGCGGACGCCGCCGCCCCGGCCTGGCGCGCGACGCCGCCGCGCGAGCGCGGTGAGGTGCTGCGTGCCGCGTACGAACGCGTCGTCGCCCGCGCCGACGACATCGCGCGCCTCATCACCGCCGAGTGCGGCAAGACGCTGGCCGAGGCGCGCGCCGAGGTGCTCTACGGGGCCGACTTCCTGCGCTGGTACGCCGAGGAGGCCGTCCGGTTCCCCGGGTTCGTGCGCACCGCGCCCGCCGGGGCGAACCGTCAGCTCGTGCACCGCCGGCCCGTCGGTCCGGCGCTGCTCATCACGCCGTGGAACTTCCCCATCGCGATGGCCACCCGCAAGATCGGGCCCGCGCTCGCGGCCGGCTGCACCGTCGTCGTCAAGCCCGCCCGGCTGGCCCCGATGACGACGATGCTGGTGGCCGAGGTGCTGCGCTCGGAGCTCGAGGCGCGCGGGCTGCCCACGGGGGTGGTCAACGTGGTGCCGACGTCGCGCGCCTCCGACACCGCGTCGCCCCTGCTGGCCGACCCGCGACTGCGCAAGGTCTCGTTCACCGGGTCGACGGCGGTCGGACGCGGGCTGCTGGGCCAGGCGGCCGGCCAGGTGCTCAACGTGTCGATGGAGCTGGGCGGCAACGCGCCGTTCCTCGTGCTCGCCGACGCGGACCTCGACGCCGCGGTCGAGGGGGCGATGGTCGCGAAGCTGCGCAACTCCGGGCAGTCGTGCGTCGCCGCCAACCGCTTCCTGGTGCACGACTCGCTCGCGCGCGAGTTCGCGCGCCGGCTCGCGTCGCGGTTCGAGGCGCTCACGGTCGGCCCGGGTGCCGCCGAGACCACCGACGTCGGGCCGCTCATCGAGGCGGACGCCGTCGACAAGGTCGACGAGATCGTCGCCGACGCGGCGGACGGCGGCGCCCAGGTGCTCACGGGCGGCTCGCGTCCCGAGGGGCGCGGGTACTTCTACCGCCCGACGGTGCTGACGGGCGTCTCCCCCGACGCCCGCGCCTCGCGCGAGGAGATCTTCGGCCCGGTCGCCCCGGTCATCGCGTTCGGCGACGACGACGAGGCGATCGCGCTCGCCAACGACACCGAGTACGGGCTCGCGGCGTACGCGTACACGACGTCGCTCGACCGCGCGATGCGGCTGACGCAGGAGCTCGAGGCCGGGATGATCGGCATCAACCGGGGCATGGTCTCGGACGCGAGCGCACCGTTCGGCGGCGTCAAGCAGTCGGGCCTCGGGCGCGAGGGCGGCGAGGCGGGCATCGAGGAGTACCTCGAGACGGTGTACGTCGCGATGTAGGGCTGTGGTTTCCTGGCCCGCATGACTCACGACCCCTCCGCGCCCGCCGTGCGCGCCGCCGTCCGGCAGGGGCTGTCGGTCGCGGTCGCCACCGGGCTGTACGGGATCTCGTTCGGCGCGCTGTCGGTGGCCGCCGGGATCGGCGTGTGGCCCACGATGGCGCTCAGCCTCCTGATGTTCTCGGGCGGCTCGCAGTTCGCGGTCGCCGGCGTCGTCGGGGCGGGTGGCACGCCCGTCGCGGCCGTCGCGACCGCGGCGCTGCTCGGCGTCCGCAACGGGCTCTACGGCGCCGTCGTCGAGCCGGTCGTGCGCGCACGCGGCCCGCGCCGGCTGCTCGCCGCCCAGCTCACGATCGACGAGTCGACCGCCGTGGCCTCCGCGCAGACCGACCGGCGCGCGGCACGCGCCGGGTTCTGGGTCACCGGCGTGGGCGTGTTCGTGCTGTGGAACCTGTTCACCCTGGTCGGTGCGCTCGCCGGCGACGCCATGGGCGACCCACGCGTGTGGGGCCTCGACGCGGCCGCCGCCGCCGCGTTCCTCGGCCTGGTGTGGCCGCGCCTCGCGCCGCGGCGCGCACAGTTGGTCGCTGCAGTCGCCGTCGTGGTGTCGGTCGCGCTGATCCCCTTCGTGCCTGCGGGTCTGCCGGTGATCGCCGCCGCCGCGGCGGCCGTCGTCGTCGG
>CBINDH010000205.1:0-5205 GCA_966249365.1 uncultured Xylanimonas sp.
CGGAGACGAGGCGGCCGAGGCGTGCGGCGTCGCGTGCCGCGCGCCGGCCCACCCCCGCGGTTCCGGTCGACGCCTCCGCCCAGCGGGCGGCCAGCACGACGGCGTCGTCGACGAGATCGGTGAGCACAGGATGCGCGTTGCCCATGCCCCCAGAGTGGCGCAGATCGCCGCGCGAGGTGTGGCGAAACCCGGTGCGACCCTCGCTACCGTGGCCCCATGACCGTTCCCACCATCACGCTCCCGCACGGCCTCGAGCTGCCCGCGATCGGGCTCGGCACCTGGCCGATGGACGACGCCGCGGCCGCCGTCGCCGTCCGTACCGCCATCGAGGCCGGCTACCGGCTCGTCGACACCGCGGAGAACTACCGCAACGAGGCCGGCGTCGGCCAGGGCGTGCGCGACTCCGGCGTCGCCCGCGAGGACGTCGTGATCACCACCAAGCTCAACCGCCGCTGGCACTCCGTCGACGGCGTGCGCGCCGCGTGGGAGAACAGCGTGCGCCTGCTCGGCGTCGACTACATCGACCTGTTCCTCATCCACTGGCCCAACCCGGACCAGGACCAGTACGTGGCCGCGTGGGAGGGCATGGCGAAGCTCCTCGACGAGGGCCTGGTCCGCGCGATCGGCACCTCGAACTTCAAGCCCGCCCACCTCGAGCGCATCGTCGCCGCCACGTCCGTGGTTCCCGACGTCAACCAGATCAACCTCAACCCGTACGCGACGCGCACCGCGAGCGTCGCCGCGAACGCCTCCCACGGGACCGTCACCGAGTCGTGGAGCCCGATCAAGCCCGCGTCGATGCTCGCCGAGCCGGCGATCGTCGCCGCGGCCGAGGCCCACGGCGTCACCCCCGCCCAGGCGGCGCTGCGCTGGAACGCGCAGCGCGGGTACGTGCCCATCCCCAAGTCGGCCGACCCGCAGCGCCAGGCGGAGAACCTCGCCATCTTCGACTTCACCCTCACGGACGCCGAGATGGCCGCGATCGACGCCCTCGACCGCGGCGAGGAGAACGTCACGGACTCGGACGAGTTCGGGCACTGATCGTTACCGAACCCTGATGTGGCGAGGTGCGCGCTCGCGGCTAGGTTGGGCTAGGTGACAGAGTCGTCCGCCCCGAGCACCGCCCTTTCCAACGCGCACGCCCAGCTCGCCGCCGCCGTCGCCCACCTCGGGTACGACGCCGGGCTGCACGCGCACCTCGCCGCACCTCGCCGGGAGGCACGCGTCGCGGTGCCGCTGCGCACCGACTCCGGCGAGCTCAAGCTGTTCAGCGGCTACCGCGTGCAGCACAACGTCTCGCGCGGCCCCGGCAAGGGTGGCCTGCGGTTCGCGCCCGACGTCGACCTCGACGAGGTGCGTGCGCTCGCCATGTGGATGACGTGGAAGTGCGCCGTCGTCGACCTCCCGTACGGCGGCGCCAAGGGCGGGGTCAACATCGACCCGGCGGAGCACTCGGAGCGCGAGCTCGAACGAGTCACCCGCCGGTACACGTCCGAGCTCATGCCGCTGCTCGGGCCCAACACCGACATCATGGCGCCCGACATGGGCACCGGCGAGCAGACCATGGCGTGGGTCATGGACACCTACTCGGTCGCGGTGGGCCAGACGACGCCCGCCGTCGTCACGGGCAAGCCCGTCGCCGTCGGCGGGTCTCTCGGGCGCGCGACGGCGACGTCGGCCGGCGTCGTGACGACCACCGAGTCGGCGCTGCAGGAGCGCGGGGAGTCGCTCGAGGGCAAGAGGGTCGCGATCCAGGGGTTCGGCAAGGTGGGCTCGCACGCCGCCGAGATCTTCGCTCGGCGCGGCGCCCGCGTCGTCGCCGTCTCCGACGTGCACGGCGGCGTCCGCGCCGACGACGGCCTCGACATCGGGCGGCTGTTCGCGCACGTCGCGGAGACCGGGACGGTCGTCGGCTTCCCCGAGGCCGACCCGTGCTCGAACACCGACCTGCTCGCGCTCGACGTCGACGTGCTGGTGCCCGCCGCCCGCGAGAACGTGCTCGACGAGAACACCGCGGGCACCGTGCGCGCGCCCCTCGTCGTCGAGGGAGCCAACGGGCCCACCACCACGGAGGGCGACGCGATCCTCGCCAAGAACGGCATCACCGTCGTGCCCGACATCCTCGCGAACGCGGGCGGCGTCGTCGTCTCCTACTTCGAGTGGGTGCAGGCGGCGCAGTTCTACTGGTGGACGGCCGAGGAGGTCGGCGAACGGCTCGAGCAGCGCATGACGACGGCGTACGCGGCCGTCGCCGAGCTCGCACGCCGTGACGAGCTCACGCTGCGCGAGGCGGCGAACGTCATCGGCGTCAAGCGTGTCGCGACGGCGCACCTGCTCCGGGGCCTGTACCCCTGAGCCTGCCCGCGCTCCGGGCCGCCCCCGTACCATCGGGCGGGTGACCCCCTCCCCCGACGACCTCGTCGCGCGGTTGCGCGCCGCCGGCTGCGTCTTCGCCGAGGAGGAGGCCGCGCTGCTGCTCGACGCCGCGGCGGGTGACCGGCTCGAGGCGATGGTCGCGCGCCGCGTGGCCGGAGAGCCGCTCGAGCACGTGCTCGGCTGGGTGGCCTTCGCCGGACGGCGGTGGGCGGTCGCACCGGGCGTGTTCGTGCCCCGGCAGCGGTCCGAGCTCCTCGTCGAGGTCGCCCTGGGGTCCGTCCGCCCGACGTCGGGGCCCGTCGTCGTGGTCGACCTGTGCTGCGGGGCCGGGGTGCTGGGCGGCGCGGTCGCGGCCGCGCTGGTCGACGGTCCCGGCGTCGTCCTGCACGCCGCGGACATCGACCGCGTCGCGACGGCGTGCGCCGCGGAGAACCTCCGGCCGCTCGGCGGGGTCGTCCACACCGGCGACCTCTACGCGGCGCTCCCGACGTCCCTGCGGGGCACCGTGGACGTCCTGCTGTGCCACGCCCCGTACGTGCCGACCGCCGCGATCGGGCTCATGCCGCCCGAGGCGCGCGAGCACGAGCCGCTGGGTGCGCTCGACGGCGGGCCGGACGGGCTCGAGGTGCTGCGGCGCGCGATCTGGGAGGCCCCGGTATGGCTGGCCCCGGGCGGGACGCTGCTGTTCGAGGTGGGAGACGAGCGTCAGCTCTCCACGGTGCGAGGACTCCTGGCCCGCGAGGGCCTGACCGTCTCGGTCCACGAGGACGACGAGACGGGCGCGACGGTCGTCGCCGCCACCGCCCCCACCGCTGGTTGAGCCCCGTCGAAACCCCGGCTGCTGGTTGAGCCCCGTCGAAACCCCGGCTGCTGGTTGAGCCCCGTCGAAACCAATGGTTTCGACGGGGCTCAACCAACGGTCACGTCGTCGGGCTCTACCAACCGTCACGTCGTCGGGCTCGACCCGCAAGGATCAGTGCGCCAGCGGCTGGTTGGCCGCCCAGGCCGCCATCGACACGCGCGGGCCGGTGAAGAACGGCACCTCCTCGCGCACGTGACGGCGAGCCTCGGTGGCGCGCAGGTCGCGCATGAGGTCGACGATGCGGTGCAGCTCGTCGGCCTCGAACGCGAGCAGCCACTCGTAGTCGCTCAGCGCGAACGTCGACATGGTGTTGGCCCGCACGTCCTTGTACCCGGCGGCGGCCATGCCGTGGTCGCGGAGCATGACGCGGCGGTCGGCGTCGGGCAGCAGGTACCAGTCGTACGACCGCACGAACGGGTACACGCACAGGTAGCCGCGCGGCGCCTCGCCCGCGAGGAACGCGGGGATGTGCCCCTTGTTGAACTCGGCCTCGCGGTGCAGCGCCACGACGGACCATGTCGGCTCGAGCGCGGAGCCGAGGTCGGACGCGCGCAGCCGGTGGTAGGCGCCCTGCACGGACTCCACGGTCGGCCCGTGCACCCAGATCATGAGGTCGGCGTCGGCGCGCAGGCCGCCGACGTCGTAGATGCCGCGCACGACGACGTCGCCCGTGGTCCGGGCGGGGTCGCGCTCGGCCGACGGCTGGTCGTTCCACAGGGCGTCCTCGGCGGCGGCGACGAGCGCCGAGCGCTCCATGAGGTCGGCCGGGAGCGCCTGCGTCGTCGCGAACGTGGCGACCATCGCGTACCGGATCGACTCGTTGACGGTCGTCGTGTCGACCGCCTCGCCGGTGTCGCCGTGGATGTGGGTGGTGTCGCTCATCGGTGCATGTCCTCGCTGCAGAGTGCGGGAACGCCGCTGGGCTGCTCGTGGACGCGCAGGCAGCAGTCGTTCGGGGTGACGGACGGGAACGCGGGGAGGGACCCGACCACGGCCTCGTCCACGGACTCGCCGCGCGCGAGGGCCGCCCGCTCCAGCACGAGGTCGACGAGCTGCGTGACGAACGCCGGGTGCGTGCCCACGGTGCCGGCGCGCACGGCGGTCATGCCGAGCTCACGGGCGGTCGCGAGGGCCTCGGTGTCGAGGTCGTAGGCGACCTCCATGTGGTCGGAGACGAACCCGATGGGCGACAGGACGACGTTGCGCAGCCCCTCGCCGGCCCGCTCGGTGAGCAGGTCGTTGACGTCCGGCTCGAGCCACGGCTGGTGCGGCGGGCCGGAGCGCGAGCAGTACGCGAGCGACCACTCGACGTCGTGCCCGAGCGCCTCGCCCACCTGGGCCGCGATCACGGCGGCGATGTCGAGGTGCTGCTCGCGGTACGTCGCGTGCCCGACGCCGGAGGCGGCCTCCATGACGTCGGGGATCGAGTGGGTCACGAACACGAGCTCGGCGGCCGCGGGGTCACCGCCGTCGGCGGCGAGCTTCGCGTAGGCCTCGACGACGGCGTCGACGTTGCCCTGCACGAACCCGGGCGTGTTGAAGTAGGCGCGGACCTTGTCGAACTGGATGCCCGTCGAGCCGTCGGGGCCGAGCTGGCCGCGCTTGTCGAGCACCTTCGCGAGGTCCTCGCGGTACTGGCGGCAGCCGCTGTAGCTCGCGTAGGCGCTCGTGACGAGCGCGACGACGCGCTGGGCGCCCATCGCCTCGAGCTCGTCGATCGCGTCGTTGGTGTAGGGGGCCCAGTTGCGGTTGCCCCACACGACGGGCAGGTCCAGGCCGCGGGCGGCGAGCTCGGCCTCGAGCGCTGCCTTGAGCGCGAGGTTCTGCTCGTTGATGGGGCTCTTGCCGCCGAACCCGTAGTAGTGCTCGCCAACCTCCTCGAGGCGCGAGTCCGGGATGCCCTTGCCCGCGGTGACGTTGCGCAGGAACGGCACGACGTCCTCGGGCTTGTTGGGCCCGCCGAACGA
>CBINDH010000206.1:0-5191 GCA_966249365.1 uncultured Xylanimonas sp.
ACCGGCAGAACCCGGCGTGGTTTCGACGGGGCTCAACCAGCAGCGCCAGGGGCGGTTTCGACGGGGCTCAACCAGCGGCGCCAGGGGCGGTTTCGACGGGGCTCAACCAGCAACAGCCGGTTGCGACCAGGGCTCAACCAGCAACAGCCGGTTTCGACCGGGCTCAACCAGCAACAGCCGGCTTCGACCAGGGCGCGACCGGCGGAACCCGGCCCGTCAGCCTGTGTTCTGGAGGCCCGCCGAGACGCCGTTGACCGTCAGCAGCAGCAGGTGCTGCCAGCGCTCGCGGCGGGCGGCGGCGTCCTGCGACGGCTCGGAGGCACCGTCGGTGCGCAGCGCCCGCAGCGCGCGGACCTGGAGGAGCGAGAGCGCGTCGACGTAGGGCGAGCGGAGCTGGACGGCACGGCCGAGCACCCGGCGGCCTTCGAGCGGCCAGTGGTGACCCGTCACCCTGAGGACCCACTCGCGCGTCAGGCGGAGCTCCTCGAGCACCTGCTGGGCGAGGTCGTCGCGGTCGCCGAGGGCGAGGTAGAGCTCGGCGATGCGCTCGTCGGTCTTGGCGATCGACATCTCGACGTTGTCGAGCAGCGTGTTGAACAGCGGCCAGTCGTGGAACGCGGCCTGGAGCTCGGCGAGCCCGTCGGGGCGCGACTCGGCGTAGGACCGCAGCGCTGTGCCGAGCCCGTACCAGCCGGCGAGGTTGATGCGGGCCTGCGACCAGGAGAACACCCACGGGATCGCACGCAGGTCGTCGAGCGAGTTGACCGACAGGCCGCGCTTGGCGGGGCGCGACCCGATGGCCAGCATGCCGATCTCCTCGAGCGGCGTGACCTGGGCGAACCACTGCGGGAACCCTTCGGTCCGCACGAGGGCGTGGAACCGTTCGCGCGAGGACACGTCGAGCGCGGCCGCCATCTCGGTGAACCGCTCGGTGGACTCGGCGTTGTGCTTCTCGACCGAGGGCGCGGACGCGAGCAGGGTTGCCGCGGCGACCTGCTCGATGTGGCGCATCGCGATGGTCGGGTCGCCGTAGCGGGCCAGGATGACCTCGCCCTGCTCGGTGAGCTTGAACCGCCCGGAGACCGAGTGCGGCGGCTGGGCCAGCACGGCGCGGTTGGCGGGGCCGCCCCCGCGGCCGAGCGAGCCGCCGCGGCCGTGGAACAGCGTCAGCTCGATGTCGTGCCGGCCCGCCCACTCGGCGATGCGCGACTGCGCGGTGTGCAGCGCGAGCGTCGCGGACACCGGGCCGACGTCCTTCGAGGAGTCCGAGTAGCCGAGCATGACCTCGACCTTGCGGCCGTTCACCGCGAGCCGAGCCTGGACCTGCGGCATCTCGAGCATCGCCTCGAGGATGTCGACGGAACCCTCGAGGTCCGCGAAGGTCTCGAACAGGGGGACGGCGTCGATGACGGGCCGCTCGTCCGGGTCGGGGAACGCGAGCTCGGCGAGCTGGTAGACGGCGGCGAGGTGCTCGGGCGCCTGGGTGAACGACACGATGTAGCGGCGTGCGGCACGCTCGCCGTACCGGGCCTGGACGGCACCGAGCGCGCGGAACGTGTCGAGCACCTCGCGGGTGCGCTCGCTGAGCTCGGGGCTGTTGACGCCCTTGTCGGCGATCTCGGCGAGCGCCTCCTCGTGCACCTGCGAGTGCTGGCGCACCTCGAGCTCGGCGAGGTGGAACCCGAAGGTCTGCACCTGCCAGATGAGCTTCTGGAGGCTGCCGTAGGCGATGCGCGGCGCGCCGGCCGCGACGAGCGAGTCCTGCACGACCCGCAGGTCGGTCTCGAGCTTCTCGGCGGTCGGGTAGGCGAGGTCGGCGTCGCGGCGCCGGGTGGCGGCGATGCGCTCGGCGATGACGAGCAGCACGGCGCGGTGCGGCTCGTTGGGCGACTCCTCCTCGGCGCGGGCAGCAGCCTCGGGGGACAGCTGGCGCAGGCGGTTCCACAGCGCGAGCATCGCGTCGGACGGCGGCGTGTCGCCGGCCGCGACGGTGAGCTTGCGGGCGGCGGTGAACGCCTCGGTCTCGAGCGCGGCGAGCGCATGGTCGGCCGCGACGGCGGCTGCCTCGCGCGTCACCGAGGCGGTGACGTTCGGGTTGCCGTCGCGGTCACCGCCGATCCACGTGCCGAGCCGCACGAACGGCTGCACGACGGGCGTGGCGCGGCCGGCGTCGTCGCCCAGGAGCCAGTCGTCGAGGCGGCGGTACACCTCGGGGAACGTCTGGAAGAGGGTCTGGTCGAACACGGAGATGGCCGACTTGACCTCGTCGATGACGGTCGGCTTGGACGGGCGCAGCGGCTGGGTGCGCCACAGCACGTCGATCTCGGCGAGCAGGTGGCGGTCGAGCTCCGCGAGCGCCGTACCGCTGGGGTGCAGCGTGTCGCGCTCGGAGAGCAGGTCGCCGATGCGGCGGATCGCGCGGGAGACGGCACGACGGCGCGCCTCGGTGGGGTGCGCGGTCAGGACGGGGCGGAACTCGAGCGCCTGCAGGCGCGCGAGCGCCTCGTCGCGGCCGACCTCGGAGGCGAGCTGGTTGAACGCCCGCGGGATCGACTCCTCGAGGACGGAAGCCTCGACCTCGTGGTTGCGGGCTCGCAGCACGCGCACCCGGTGGTACTCCTCGGCGAGGTTCGCCAGGTGGAAGTAGCACGTGAAGGCGCGCGCGATCTGGTCGGCGCGGTCGAGGGAGAGGGAGTCGACGTGCGCGGCGGCTGCGGCGAGCGCGTCGCCGTCGCCTCCGTAGGCACGGATGGTCAGCTCGCGCAGGTGCTCGACGTCGTCGAGCAGGTCCTGGCCGCCGGCCTCCTTGAGGATCGTGCCGAGGAGACCGCCCAGCAGGCGGATGTCGTCCCGCAGCGGGTCGGGCATCTCGTAGCGCGCGACGACTCGCTCGGTGGCTTGCGGATTGATCTCGCTCACGCAGCCGAGGGTATGACGGATTGTCCGCATCCCGGTCATCGCGTCCGCGGATCGGTCGGCATCGCAGACGCCGAGCCGACGTCGGACGGCGAAACGTGGCGGGCGTCACCATCGCTCCGCTGGGCCCGCGCGGGGTCCACGGGGCGGTGTAGACAGTTCCCATGACATTCCCGAACCATGCGACCTCCGGCCGTGTCGTCGTCACGGGGTCGAGCGGGCGCCTCGGCCCGTCGGTCGTGCGTCACCTGGCCGAGCACGGGTGGGACGTCGTCGCCGTCGACGTCGTCCCGCCGCGCGAACCCCTGCCCGCCAAGGTCGTGCGGGCCGACCTCACGGACTTCGGGCAGGTCGTCGAGCTGCTGACCGGCTTCGACGAGTCGGAGCGGGCGACCGCCGTCGTGCACCTCGCGGCCGTCCCCGCGCCGGGGCTGCGGCCCGACGCCGCGACGTTCGCGAACAACGTGCCCGCGACGTACAACGTGTTCCGTGCGGCACGCCTCGCGGGGATCACGAACGTCGTGTGGGCGTCGAGCGAGACGGTGCTGGGCCTGCCTTTCGACGTGCCGCCGCCGTACGCGCCCGTGGACGAGGAGTACACGGTGCTCCCCAACACGACGTACTCGCTCGGCAAGGCGGTCGAGGAGGAGATGGCCCGCCACCTCACGCGCTGGGACCCGAACCTCAAGCTCGTCGGCCTGCGGTTCAGCAACGTCATGCTGCCCGAGGACTACGCGATGTTCCCCGGCTGGCAGGACGACCCGCGCAAGCGGATCTGGAACCTGTGGGGCTACATCGACGCGCGCGACGGCGCCCAGGCCGTGCGTCTCGCCCTCGAGGCCGACCTGACGGGCTGGGAGGCGTTCATCGTCGCCAACGCGGACACCGTCATGGAGCGCGACTCGGCGGAGCTCATGGCGGAGTGTTTCCCGGACGTGCCGCTCCAGCGCCCGCTCGTGGGACGCGAGACGCTGCTGAGCATCGACAAGGCGCGCCGCGTGCTGGGGTATGAGCCGCGGTTCGCCTGGCAGGACCAGCTGTAACCCCCGTCGTGTTGGTTGAGCCCCGTCGAAACCACCACCCTCGCCCCCACGAGGTTTCGACGGGGCTCACCCAACGACGGGGCTCAACCAACACGACGGTGGTCACAGCGTCGCCGCCGCCAGCGGCTCCGGCCTGCCCGCGATGCCGATCTCGATGCGCTGCAGCGCGCTGAGCGGCAGCGCCGACGTCGCGCCGAGGCCCGTCGCGTCGGTGCCCGCCGTGGTCCACGTCGCGACGACGATGCGCGTGCCCTGCCGGTCGACGAGCACGAGCTCGTAGGTGACGGGCTCGGAGTCGTACCCGCCGGCCGGGTCGGCGCCGTCAGGGCGGTCGTAGCGGCAGCTCCAGTCGAGCCGGGTGCCCCACGGCTGGGGCGTGACGACGAGGTCGGCCCACATCTGCGGGTCCCCGAGGGGCGTGAGCTGCAGGGTCACGGCCGGCGCCGCGACGTCCGACGTCGGCGACGCCGTCGGGGGCGCCGCGACCGGGTCGGGTGCGAGCGCGGAGCCCGTGAAGACGCCACCGACCGCGACGGCCGCGGCCGCGGCGACCAGGCTCACGCGACGGCGGAGCCGCGATCGCCGCGCGGCCGTGGCGACCCGGGCGAGCGGCACGACGTCGGCGTCCTGTTCGGGGGCAGCGACCGCGTCGAGGGGCCCGGCGAGGGGGAACGTGTCGGCCGGCACCGACGCCAGCAGCCCTGGGATGGCCGCCAGCTCGGACACGGACCGGCGGCAGGCGTCGCAGCCTTCGAGGTGTGCGGCGTACTCGCGGCGCTCGGTGGGGTCGAGCGCGCCGAGCACGTAGGCGGCGTCCCAGTCCGCGTACCTGTGGTTCATGGCGTGACTCCCCTCTCCTGCAGCGAGAGCCGTAGTGCGCGCATCGCGTAGTGCATGCGGGACTTGACCGTCCCGGGCGGGATCTCGAGCTCGTCGGCGAGCTCGGCGACGGACCGCCCGCCGTAGTACGCCCCGACGACGACGGCGCGGTGCTCGGGGGTGAGCCCGGCGAGCGCGTCCGCGACGAGCCAGGCGTCGAGCACCTGCTGCGTCCGGTCTGCCTCGGGCCGTTCGGGCACGACGGCGGTGGTGCGCTCGTGGGCGTGCCGTGCGCTGCGGCGCTGGTCGACGACGAGGTGCCGCGCGACCGTGAAGAGCCACGCGCGGACCGAGTCCTCGGACCGTTCGAGCACCTCGGGGTGCCGCCACGCCCGCAGCAGCGTCTCCTGCAC
>CBINDH010000207.1:0-5134 GCA_966249365.1 uncultured Xylanimonas sp.
CTGCGAGCCGACCGTCTGCTCGAGCAGCCCCTGGTCCCAGCCCTCGATGACCTGACCGATGCCGATCATCACCGACTGGACGGCCTCGGGTCCGTCCGGGGTGTCCCACGTCGAGTCGAACACCGAGCCGGTGGCCCACGTCGCGCCCGTGAACCGCACGGTGACGACCTCGCCCACCTCGATCTGCTTGCCCGAGCCGCGGATCAGGGGCTGGACCACCAGGTCGGTCGGCGGCGGCGTGTCGGCCGGGATCGTGATCGCGGGCGCGCCGTCGTCGTACAGCGTCACGGTGGGCAGGCCCGCGCGCGGCTCGACCGGCTCCCCCGACGCGCGCGTGGGCAGCACGTCGATCACCAGGACGAGGGGCACGTCGCCCTGCTGCTCGAGGAACCGCAGGCGCGCGCCGACGCGAGCGCCTGTCAGCGCCTCGTGCAGGTTGGCGCCCAACGAGGTGACGCTCATCGTCTTCCACGCGGGCGCGTCGGCGAACGTCGACTGGACGACCGACCCGTCGCGGCCGTCCTGCGCGTACAGGTTGAGCAGCACCGGGCCGCCCTCGACGAGCGGTTCGCCCTCGCCCGGCCACACGACACGCGTGCCGGGCTCGGTGATCGCCAGGGGCTTCTCGTACGTCAGCACGGGCTCTTGGCCGGGCTCACCGGTGACCTCGACGGGAGCCTGGGACGGCTTCGGCTCGGAGGGGACACCGACGGCGTCGCATCCGGCCGCGAGGAGACAGACGGCAGCGGTCAGCGCGAGCAAGGTACGGCGAAACACGGCGACGATGGTGTCACATTGACTCGATGAGTCGATCCACTCTCTCGTCCACGGACCGGAACGGGTCCTTGCACAGCACCGTCCGCTGCGCCTGGTCGTTGAGCTTGAGGTGCACCCAGTCGACCGTGTAGTCGCGGCGGGCGTCCTGCGCGGCCCGCACGAAGTCGCCGCGCAGCTTCGCGCGCGTGGTCGGCGGTGGCACGGCCGTCGACTCGAGGATCTCGAGGTCGGTGGTGACCCGCTCGACCATCCCGCGCGCCGCGAGCAGGTTGTAGAGGCCCTCGGTGCGCGAGATGTCGTGGTACGCCAGGTCGAGCCGCGCGATACGCGGGTCGTCGAGCGTCAGACCGTGCTTGGCCTGGTAGCGCTCGATGAGGCGCAGCTTGATGACCCAGTCGAGCTCGCGGTCGACGAGGCTCAGGTCCCCCGTCTCGAGAGCGCGCAGCCCCCGCTCCCACAGGTCGAGGACGGCCTTGGTGGTCGGCGACGGGTCGAGGTGCGAGTCCACGTGCTCGCGCACCCGGCGGAAGTACTCGCCCTGGATGTCGATCGCGCTCATCGTGCGGCCGTCCGCGAGCTGCACCGGGTGCTGGCCGGTGCGGTCGTGGCTGATCTCGCGGATCGCCCGGATCGGGTTCTCGAGCGTGAGGTCGCGCATGATGACGCCGGCCTCGACGAGGCGCAGCACCAGGTCGGTCGACCCGACCTTGAGCATCGTCGTCGGCTCGGCCATCGAGGAGTCGCCCACGATCACGTGCAGGCGGCGGAAGCTCTCCGCGTCGGCGTGCGGCTCGTCGCGCGTGTTGATGATCGGGCGGCTGCGCGTGGTCGCCGAGGAGACCGCCTCCCAGATGTGGTCGGCGCGCTGCGACAGGCAGTAGACGGCGCCGCGCGGCGTGCCGAGCACCTTGCCCGCGCCGACCAGCACCTGGCGGGTGATGAGGAACGGGACCAGGATCTCGCTGAGGCGCGCGAAGTCGCCCTGCCGGCGCACCAGGTAGTTCTCGTGGCACCCGTACGAGTTGCCCGCCGAGTCGGTGTTGTTCTTGAACAGGTGCACCTTGCCCGGCAGGCCCTCGTGCTCCAGCCGCTGCTGCGCGTCGGCGACCAGGCCCTCGAGGATCCGCTCGCCGCCCTTGTCGTACGTGACGAGCTGGCGCACGTCGTCGCACTCGGCGGTCGCGTACTCGGGGTGCGAACCGACGTCGAGATACAGCCTGCTGCCGTTGCGCAGGAACACGTTGGACGACCTGCCCCACGCGACGACCTTGCGGAACAGGTAGCGCGCGACCTCGTCGGCGGACAGCCCTCGCCCGTCGGGTGCGGCGCACGTGACGCCGTACTCGGTCTCCAGGCCGAAGATCCGCCGCTCCATCAGGCCTCGCTCTCCGGTGCCTCGCCGTGCGGCGGCTCCTCGACGGTGTCGGTCGGCTCGGCGCGGGCCAGGGCCACGGCGAGCGCCGCACCCTGGAGCCGGCGGAACGCGCGACGGGGACGGGCCCGGTCGAGCACGGCGACCTCGAGCTGCGCACCGTCGATCGTGCGCTCGGACCCCTCGTTGAGGAGCTGGCCGTCCGTACCGACGGCGCCCAGCGTCGTCGTCGCGAGCCGCAGCGCCTCGGTGAGCGTGAGCCCCTCGCGCCACCCGTTGGCGACCCGCTTGCCGAGCTGCTCGGCCTGCCCGCCCATGACGACGTGGCCCCGCTCGTCGGCGACCGAGCCGTCGTAGGACAGGCGGTACACCTGGTCGGCGTCGGGCGTGTCGCCCACCTCGGCGACGACGAGCTCGACCTCGAGCGGCTTGGACTCCGTGGTGAACACCGTGCCGAGCGTCTGCGCGTACGCGTTGGCGAGGCCGCGCGCCGTGACGTCCTTGCGGTCGTACGAGTAGCCGCGCAGGTCCGCGTACCGCACGCCGGCGACGCGCAGGTTCTCGAACTCGTTGTACTTGCCCACCGCCGCGAACGCGATGCGGTCGTAGATCTCCGAGATCTTGTGCAGCGCCCGCGACGGGTTCTCGGTGGCGAACAGGATCCCGCCGTCGTACTGCAGGACCACGACGGAACGGCCGCGCGCGATGCCCTTGCGCGCGAAGTCCGCCCGGTCCTTCATGAGCTGCTCGGGCGAGACGTAGAACGGCATGTTCATGCGAGCCTGCGTCCTTCCGCTCGGGCCGCCACAAGGGCGTCGACGATGGTGCCGAGGTCGTCGTCCGATACGCGGTGGTAGCCCGCGGCCGTCACGGTCGCCACGACGGGCCAGATGCGCCGCACCGGGTCGGGGCCGCCGGTCGCCGAGTCGTCGTCGGCCGCGTCGTACAGCGCCTCGACCGCGACCTTGACCGCCTCGTCGGCGTCCATGCCCGGCCGCCAGAGCTTTTTGAGCGCGCCGCGCGCGAACACCGAGCCCGATCCCGTGCCGTGGTGCTCGTGCTCCTCGTACCGGCCGCCGGTCGGGTCGTAGCTGAAGATGCGCCCGATGCCGCGGTCGAGGTCGTAGCCCGCGAACAGCGGCACCACGACGAGACCCTGCATCGCCATGGGCAGGTTCGCGCGCAGCAGCGTCGCGAGCCGGTTGGCCTTGCCGTCGAGGCTCAGCAGCGAGCCCTCGATCTTCTCGTAGTGCTCGAGCTCGAGCTGGAACAGCTTGGCCAGGTCGACCCCGATGCCCGCCGAGCCCGAGATCCCGACCGCGGAGTAGTCGTCCGCGGGGAAGACCTTCTCGATCTCCCGGCTGGCGATCATCGAGCCCGCCGTGGCCCGGCGGTCGCCGGCCATGACGACGCCGCCCTCGAAGGTGAGGGCGACGATGGTCGTGGCGTGCGGGGCGCTCGGCATGGTGCCGCCGAGGTCGCCGCGTCCGGGGAGCAGCTCGGGCGCGTGGTCCTGGAGGAAGTCCACGAACGACGACGACCCGGGGCGCAGGAACGCGTCACCGAGCCGTCCGGCGTCCCTCACTGGCCGCCCTTCTGGACGAAGCCACGGACGAACTGCTCGGCGTTGGTCTCCAGGACCTCGTCGATCTCCTCGAGGAGCGCGTCGACCTCGGCGTCGCGGTCCTGCGCGGCGGGCGCGGCGGGAACCGGGGCGTCGGCGCCGTCGTCGGGCGTGCGGTCTTCGTGCTGCGGGTTGATGCGTTCCTGGCCTGCCATGACAACCTCCTGGAGCGAACCTGGTGCCACCCTATGCCGACGACGCCGGTCCGTGGGGCGGCGCGCGGCGGGTTTCGCTGCCGGCCTACGAGCCGCGCAGCGCGGCGAGCAGCGCGCCGACGTCCGGGCTGCGGTCGAGGAGCGCGCCGATGTGGGCGCGCGTGCCGCGCAGCGGGTCGAGCATCGGCACGCGCTGCAGCGCCGCGGAGCCCGGCACGTCGAAGATCACCGAGTCCCAGCTCGCCGCCGAGACCTGCTCCGGGTAGCGGGCCATGACCTCACCGCGGAAGTAGGCGCGGGTGTCGGTCGGCGGGTGGTGGACCGCGTCGGCGACCGCGTCCTCGTCGACCAGCCGCTCGACAGCGCCGCTCGACACGAGCCGGTGGTAGATGGACTTCTCGGGCCGCACGTCCGACCACTGCAGGTCGAGCGCGTGGAGCCGCGGGTGCTCCCACGTCAGTCCGTCGCGACGCCGCAGCCCGTCGAGCAGGCGGCGCTTCGCGATCCACTCGACCTCGCGCGCGCAGTCCGCCGGGTCGGTGCCGAGCCGCGCGACGACCGACCGCCACCGGTCGAGCACCGCGTACGTCTCGGCGTCGGCGTCGCGTCGCGGACCGATGGCTTCCAGCGCCCGCTCGACGACGTCGACGTACGCCTCCTGGACCTCGAGGGCCGTCATGGCGCGACCGTCGGCCAGCTCGAGCTTGGCGACGAGGTCGATGTCGCGCGAGACGCGCTGGGTGTCGCCGACCGGGTCGGCCAGGCGCAGCGCCGCGAGGGCCTCGCGTGCGCGCACGCCGGCGCCGCCGAGCTCGTCGAGGTGCTCGAGGACCCACAGGACCAGCGACGTCGTACCCATCTTGAGGTACGTGGCGACCTCGAACAGGTTGGCGTCGCCGAGGATGAGGTGCAGGCGCCGCCAACGCGAGCGGTCGGCGTGCGGCTCGTCGCGCGTGTTCACGATCGGGCGCCGCAGCGTCGTCTCGAGGCCCACCTCCGCCTCGATGTAGTCGGCGCGCTGCGCCATCTGGAACCCCGGGCGGTCGCCCGCCTGGCCGAGGCCGACGCGCCCCGACCCGGCGAAGACCTGCCGGGTGATGGTCTTGGTCTGTTGCACGCCGCTCACGGTGTAGGCGAACGACGCCGTGTTGCCGTCGCTGAAGGTGAGCGTGCCATTGCCCACGGGCGTGGCGATCACGCTGCCCG
>CBINDH010000208.1:0-5125 GCA_966249365.1 uncultured Xylanimonas sp.
CGATGCCCCACTCGCCGTCGCCGCGGGCGTCCAGCCAGCCCACCGGGCCCGCGTAGCGGCCGCGGTCCATGCCCTCGATCTCCCGGATGAGGTCGCGCGCCGCGGTCGTCGGGGTGCCGCACACCGCGGCGGACGGGTGCAGCGCCGCGGCCAGCGCCAGCGACGACGGTGCCGACGTCCCCGACGCGTCGCGTGCGAGCACCCCGGTGACGTCGGTCGCCAGGTGCATGACGTTCGGCAGGTGCAGCACGAACGGCTGCTCGGGGACGTTCATCGACGTGCAGAACGGCTCCAGCGCGCTCGCCACCGAGACGACCGCGTGCTCGTGCTCCTCGAGGTCCTTCGAGGACCGGGCGAGCTGTGCCGCGCGCAGCAGCGCGTCGTCGTCGGTCATGCCCGGCTCGCGACGGATCGTCCCCGCGAGCACGCGCGAGGCCACCAGGCCCTTCTCGGAGCGCACGAGCAGCTCCGGGGTGGCCCCCACCATGCCCGCCACGCAGAACGTCCAGGTGGACTCGTAGGCGCCCGCGAGACGTCGCAGGAGCCAGCGGGGGTCGAGCGCGCGCCCCGTCGTCGCGACGACGTCGCGGGCCAGGACCCCCTTCTCGAGGTCGCCGGACTGGATGCGCGCGACGGCGTCGGCCACGATGGCGGGCCAGTCGGCGGCGGCGACCGCGCCCTGCGTCTCGGCGACCGCGCCGGGCCCCGTCACGGGTGTGCGACGGGCCGGGTCGAGCAGCGCCTCGGAGGGCGCCGCGTCGAGCCCGGTCGAGATGGTCGTGATCCACGCCCGGTCGCCCCGGCGCCCGACGACGACGCGCGGCACCACGAGGACGCCCCCCTCGGCGGACGTGGCGTCGAACGCGAACGACCCGAACGCGACCGGTCCGGTGCCGGGGATCCGCACGTCGTCGCGGACCACGGCCCGCTCGAGCACGGCCTGCCAGACGGCGTCGGCGTCGCTGAAGCGCGAGTCGCCCGCGGTGGTGACCCGGAGGGCCTCGCCCCAGGCGACGATGCCGTCGCCGCGGCGCACCCACGCCAGGGGCTTGGCGTCGGGCAACAGGCCGACGAGAGTCGTCAGCCCGTCGTCGGGCAGGTCGATCGGTGCGGTGCGGACCACCAGCGCGCGGACCCCGGGACGCCCGTCGGCGTCGTCGAGCCGATCGCTGGGCCGGCCGACAGGCTGGGGCAGAGCAGACGCGGACATCGCCGACCAGGGTAAGCCCGCGCGGGCGCCCGGGTGTCCTGGGCGAAGGTCCCGAGCGTGCAAGCATGGGGCCCATGGCCCGCGCATCACTGGAGAAGAAGCCCACCGAGGTCGCGTCGATGTTCGACGGGATCGCCGAGCGCTACGACCTCGTCAACGACCTCATCTCGCTCGGGCAGGACAGGCGCTGGCGCAAGGTCGTCCGCGAGGCCGTCGCGGCCCTCCCGGGCGAGAAGGTGCTCGATCTCGCGGCCGGCACCGGTACCTCGTCCGAGCCGTTCGAGCTCGACGGCGCCTACGTCGTCCCGTCCGACATCTCGCTCGGCATGCTCTCGGTCGGCAAGAAGCGCCGGCCCGACCTGCCGTTCGTCGCGGGCGACGCGACGCAGCTCCCGTTCGCCGACGGGTCGTTCGACGCCGTGACGATCTCGTTCGGGCTGCGCAACGTCGTCGACACCGTGGCGGGCCTGACCGAGATGCTGCGCGTCGTCCGGCCCGGAGGCAGGATCGTGGTGTGCGAGTTCTCCACGCCCACGTGGGGGCCGTTCCGCACCGTGTACCAGGAGTACCTGATGCGGGCGTTGCCGGTGGTGGCGGGAGCGGTCACCCGGGACAAGGGCTCCTACGAGTACCTGGCCGAGTCGATCCGTTCGTGGCCCGACCAGGTGGGGCTCGCGCACCTGATGCTCGAGGCCGGCTGGGAGCACGTGGCGTACCGCAACCTGTCCGGCGGGATCGTCGCGCTGCACCGTGCGACGAAGCCCACAGCGCAGGCCTGAGGCGGCACCGCACCCCGGGTGACGACCCAGGCGGACGTGGTATTGCTGACGTGCTGAAACATCCGGTCCGGCGCGGCGCCGACCGGGCGTGGCGCTCATCGTTGCCGCAGCAGGCGCGGAATGGCTATAAGGTGACGCACCGGGCCTTCGTGAGGGCATTCACAAGGTGAGGTCGACAACGACGTACAGGGAGGTGGGAACGGTGCGCGCAGGGTCGCACGACGACGCGGACGTGATCGTCGTAGGCGCTGGTCCCGCCGGGTCCTCGACCGCGCACTGGTGCGCCTCCGCCGGCCTCGACGTGCTCCTGCTCGAGAAGTCCGCGTTCCCGCGCGACAAGATCTGCGGCGACGGCCTGACGCCGCGCGCCGTCGCCGAGCTGGCCCGCATGGGCGTCGACCTCGACCCCGCCGACGGCTGGATCCGCAACGAGGGCCTGCGCGTCTTCGCGGGCCGCCGCTCGTGGGAGCTGCCCTGGCCCGACGTGACCGCGTTCCCCGGCTACGGCTCGGCCATGGCCCGCGCCACGCTCGACCACCGCCTCGCCCAGCACGCCCAGCGCAGCGGCGCGAAGCTGCTCGAGAACACCAAGGTCACCGGCCCCCTGCTCGACGAGCGCTCCGGCCGCACGGTCGGCGTCCGCGCCCAGGGCTCCGACAAGCGCGAGGTGGTCTACCGCGCCCCCGTCGTCGTCGCCGCCGACGGCGTCAGCTCGCGCTTCGCGACGGCGCTCGGCATCACCCGGCGCGACGACCGGCCGATGGGCACCGCGTACCGCACCTACTTCCGCAGCGAGGGCACCGCCCGGCACGAGGACGCGTGGATGGAGTCGCACCTCGAGCTGTGGTCGGGCGCGCCCGGCAAGTCGGACCTGCTGCCCGGGTACGGCTGGATCTTCGCGCTCGGCGACGGCCGCGTGAACGTCGGCCTCGGCTCGGTGTCGAGCACGCCCGCGCGGCAGTCCGCCGTCGGGCACGACTACCGCGCCCTGCTCGAGCAGTGGACCCGCAACACCCCCGAGGAGTGGGGCTTCACCCCGGAGAACCAGATCGGCTCCATCCGCGGCGCCGCGCTGCCCATGGGCTTCAACCGCACCCCGATGTACCGCGACGGGACCATCCTGGTCGGCGACGCCGCCGGCATGGTCAGCCCCTTCAACGGTGAAGGCATCGCCTACGCCCTGCAGGCCGGCCGGGTCGCGGCGGACGCGATCGCCCAGGCCCGCACCCGCACCACCGACGCGGCCCGCGAGGCGGTGCTCGGCGGCTACGCCGAGCGCATGCGCGCGGACCTCGGTGGCTACTACACGTTGGGCCGGGCGTTCGTCCGGCTTATCGAGCACCCGGCGATCATGCGGTTCGGCACGCGGTACGCGCTGCCGGTCCCGGTCGTCATGCAGTTTGTCGTCAAGCTGCTGTCGGACTGCTACGAACCGCGCGGAGGGGACTGGGTCGACCGACTCATCTCCGCTCTGACGCGTGTGGTCCCGGCGGCATAGGTGATCTCGAGGAAGTGATCAAACCGATGAGGCAGGAGGAGCAGGGATGACCAACCCGTACGTCCCCGTACTGGTCCTCATGGCCGTAGCCGCCGTGCTGGCGCTCGGCGGTGTGGGCGCATCGGCCGTCATCGGCCCGAAACGCTACAACCGCGCCAAGCTCGAGGCCTACGAGTGCGGCATCATGCCGACCCCGCACGCGGTCGGCGGCGGGCGTCTGCCCGTCAAGTACTACCTCGTCGCGATGACGTTCATCGTCTTCGACATCGAGGTGGTGTTCCTCTACCCGTGGGCCGTGAACTTCGCGTGGCTGGCCGGCTTCGGCCTCGTCGCGGCGCTCACGTTCCTCGCGCTGATCACCGTGCCGTTCGTGTACGAGTGGCGCCGCGGCGGGTTCGACTGGGTCTGAAAGGCTGACTGGAGACATGGGGATCGAAGAAGCTCCGTCAGGCTTCCTGCTGACGACGATCGAGGACCTTGCCGGGTACCTGCGCAAGGCCTCGGTGTGGCCGGTGACGTTCGGCCTGGCGTGCTGCGCCATCGAGATGATGGCCGCCGGCGCGTCCCGGTTCGACCTGTCGCGCTTCGGCATGGAGGTCTTCCGTGCCTCGCCGCGCCAGGCCGACCTGATGATCGTGGCGGGCCGCGTCTCGCAGAAGATGGCGCCGGTCGTCCGTCAGGTCTACGACCAGATGAGCGAGCCCAAGTGGGTGCTCTCGATGGGCGTGTGCGCCTCGTCCGGCGGCATGTTCAACAACTACGCGATCGTCCAGGGCGTCGACCACATCGTGCCGGTGGACATCTACCTGCCCGGCTGCCCGCCGCGCCCGGAGATGCTCATCAACGCGATCCTCGCCCTGCACCAGCAGATCGCTGACTCGCCGCTGGGCGTCAACCGCAAGGAGGCCGCCGCGGCGGCCGAGGCGGCGGCGCTCGAGGCCACCCCGACGTTCGAGCTGAAGGGTCTGCTGCGATGAGCGAGGTCTCGACCTCCACCGGTGGGGCGGCCGAGGCCGGCCGCCCGCAGGGTGAGGTGTTCGGCGTCCGCCAGGGCATGTTCGGGTCCGGCAGCACGGGCGACACCTCCGGCTACGGCGGGCTCGTGGCCCCCGTCCGCTTCCCGGGCGCGAGCGAGCGCCCCTACGGCGGCTGGTTCGACGAGGCGGTCGACGTCCTCGAGGAGCTGCTGGGCGACACGTTCGGCCAGGCGATCGAGCGCGTCGTCGTCGACCGCGGCGAGCTGACCCTGTGGGTCGCCCGCGAGCACCTCGTCACGGTCGCCCGCGCCCTGCGCGACGACCAGGACCTGCGCTTCGAGCTGTCGCTCGGCGTCAGCGGCGTCCACTACCCGGACGACGCCGGCCGCGAGCTGCACGCCGTCTACCACCTGACGTCGGTGACGCACGGGCGCCAGCTGCGCCTCGAGGTCGTCTGCCCCGACGCCGACCCGCACATCCCGTCGACGACGTCGGTGTACCCCGCCAACGACTGGCACGAGCGGGAGACGTTCGACTTCTTCGGCATCGTCTTCGACGGGCACCCGGGCCTCGCCCGGATCGAGATGCCCGACGACTGGCCGGGCCACCCGCAGCGCAAGGACTACCCGCTCGGCGGCATCCCGGTGGAGTACAAGGGCGC
>CBINDH010000209.1:0-5086 GCA_966249365.1 uncultured Xylanimonas sp.
TTGCAGTGGCGCCCCGTGACCGCCGAGGAGATAAGGACCCCATGAGTACCAGCAGGTCAGGACGCCGCGCACGCCCCGAGACGCTCGCGCGGCGCGAGGAGATCCTCCGTGCCGCCGCTGCGACGTTCGGTGCCAAGGGCTACAACAAGGGCCCGCTGACGGAGATCGCCGAGCAGGTCGGCATGACCCACGCGGGGATCCTCCACCACTTCGGCTCGAAGAACGCCCTGCTGCTCGAGGTGCTCCAGTACCGCGACAGCACAGACGTCGAGGCGCTGCCCGAGCACCACATGCCCGGCGGCGCCGACCTGTTCCGGCACCTCGTCAAGACGGCGTTCCTCAACGCCCGGCGGGCCGGCATCGTGCAGGCCTTCGTCGTGCTGTCCGCGGAGTCCGTCACCGATGACCACCCCGCGCGGCCGTACTTCGAGGAGCGCTACAAGACGCTCCGCGTCGAGGTCGCCCAGGCCTTCCGCGTCATGTGCGAGGAGGCGGGCGTCACCGAGCCCGAGACGGTCGACATGGCCTCCGCGTCGATCCTCGCCGTCATGGACGGACTGCAGGTCCAGTGGCTCCTGGACCCGACGGCGGTCGAGCTGGCCGAGGCGAGCCGGTTCGCGATCGAGGCGATCGTCGCCCAGGTGCTCAGCCCGCGCCCGACCCCGATCGACGGCGCGAGCTGATGCGTTGCGCGCGGGTGGGCCGGCGCGTCGCCGACCCACCCGCGTCCTCGACGGTCACGCCTGCGGCGGCACCGTCATCTTCAGCACGTCGAGCGCCTCGTCGAGCTGCTCCTCGGTCACCTCGCCGCGCTCCACGAAGCCCAGAGCGACGACCGCCTCGCGGACCGTGACGCCCTCCTTGACCGAGTGCTTGGCGACCTTCGCGGCAGCCTCGTAGCCGATCACGCGGTTGAGCGGCGTGACGATCGACGGCGACGACTCCGCGTACGCACGCGCCTTGGCGACGTTCGCCTCGATGCCCACGACCGTCTTGCGCGCCAGCACGCGCGACGCGTTCGCCAGCAGGCGGATCGACTCCAGCACGCCCTGCGCGATCACCGGGATCTGCACGTTGAGCTCGAACGATCCCGACGCGCCCGCCCAGGCCACCGTGGCGTCGTTGCCGACGACGCGCGCGCACACCATGAGCACGGCCTCGGGCACCACGGGGTTGACCTTGCCCGGCATGATCGAGCTGCCCGGCTGCAGGTCGGGGATGAAGATCTCGCCCAGACCCGTGTTCGGGCCCGAGCCCATCCAGCGCAGGTCGTTGCAGATCTTCGTCAGGCTCACCGCGATCGTGCGCAGCGCACCCGAGAGCTCGACGAGCCCGTCGCGCGCCGACTGCGCCTCGAAGTGGTCGCGCGCCTCGGTCAGCGGCAGCCCCGTGTCCTCGCGCAGCAGGGCGATGACCCGCTGCGGGAAGCCCGCCGGGGTGTTGATGCCCGTCCCGACGGCCGTGCCACCCAGCGGCACCTCGGCGGCGCGGGGGAGCGCGGCCTGCAGGCGCTCGATGCCGTAGCGGATCGCCGCGGCGTACCCGCCGAACTCCTGGCCCAGCGTCACGGGGGTGGCGTCCATGAGGTGCGTGCGCCCGGACTTCACGACGCTCGCGAACTCGGTCGCCTTCGCCCCCAGCGCGTCCGCGAGCTCCGTCAGCCCGGGTACCAGGTCGCCCACGACGCCGGCCGTCGCGGCCACGTGCACCGACGTCGGGAAGACGTCGTTCGAGGACTGCGAGGCGTTGACGTGGTCGTTCGGGTGCACGTCCTTGCCCAGGGCGCGGGTGGCGAGCGTCGCCAGCACCTCGTTGGTGTTCATGTTCGACGACGTGCCGGAACCCGTCTGGTAGACGTCGATCGGGAAGTGCGCGTCGTGCACGCCTGATGCGACCTCGTCGGCCGCGGCGACGATCGCGTCCGCGACGTCCTGGGCGAGCACGCCCAGCTCCGCGTTCGCGCGGGCGGCGGCCTTCTTGATGCGCGCGAGCGCCTCGATGTGACCGCGCTCCAGCGTGGTGCCGGAGATGGGGAAGTTCTCGACCGCGCGCTGGGTCTGCGCGCGGTACAGGGCCTGTGCGGGGACGCGGACCTCGCCCATCGTGTCGTGCTCGATACGGAAAGCGGGGTCCTCGGCAGACGTGCCGACGGCGGTGTCGTGGGTCATGCGCCTATCGTGCACCACCCGGCCCGGTGCTCTGGAACCGCGTCTCAGGCCCGCGGGTCCTCGCCGACGTCGCCCTGCACGTGCACGAGGCGCGCGTTGCCCTCCGCCAGGTCGGACTCGACGCCCACGATCGCCAGGCCACCCTTCTCGACGCGCGCCCGCAGCGCCGCCGAGTACCCCGCGAGCACGTCGACCGTGTGCCGCACGTGCGCGGTGCGCAGCGTCGCCGGGTCGTAGAGCGCCCCGCCGTCGTCGGCCTCCGTCGAACGGGCCGCCGCCGTGAGCGCGGCCACCGACGGGATCACCTTGTCGACCACGGCACGCACGAACCCCGGCGGCTGCTCACCGGTGGCGAGCGTGTGCGCCGTCGCCGCGATCGCACCGCACAGGTCGTGCCCGAGCACGACGACGAGCGACGCGCCCAGCAGCTCCGTGCCGTACTCGATGGAGCCGATCACCGTCGTGTCGACGACGTGCCCGGCCGTGCGGACCACGAACACGTCGCCCAGACCCTGGTCGAAGATGATCTCCGCCGCCACCCGCGAGTCCGAGCAGCCGAAGATCACCGTGTGCGGGTGCTGCGACGACGCCAGCTCGCGGCGCCGGTCGACGGACTGCGACGGGTGCTCGGGGACGCCCGCCACGAACCGGTCGTTCCCCGCCCGCAGCGCCGCCCACGAGTCCGCGGGGGTCCGCGTGGCGGGGACCTTCGGCGACGGGTCCGCCGGCGCCGGGATCGTCGGGTGCGGGCCCTGCTGCTCGCGCGTCACGCGTCCTCTCCCGCCGCCGTGCGGGCAGGACCGGACGCCGCCTCGAGGCGCTCGCGGGCGCCGTCGAGCCACTGCGGGCAGCGCGCCCCCAGCGCCACGCCGCGCTCCCCGAGCGCTCGCGACGTCTCCACCTGCTCGCCACCCGTCTCGAGCCGCTGCACGACGGCGACAAGCTCGTCGCGAGCCTGCTCGTAGCCGAGCGTCGCGGGGTCGGGAAGTGCGGCGAGGTCAGGACCTGTCGATGCGCTCACAGGGCCAGTGTCCATCACCCGACCGACACGATGTCGAGGCGTCCCAAAACCGTGCATGCGGATCAATGGTTTTGCCCTCGACCCCCCTCGCCCCTGACCATCGTCCCCATGGGTCATCTCGAGGTCGCGCACGTCGAGCACGTGCTCCCCGACGGTCGCACGCTGCTCGACGACGTCTCGTTCCGCGTCGGCGAGGGCAGCATCACCGCCCTCGTCGGCCCCAACGGGGCAGGCAAGACGACGCTGCTGCGCATCATCACCGGCGAGATCAGCCCGACCGCCGGCACGGTCGCCATGAGCGGCGGGCTCGGAGTCATGCCGCAGTTCGTCGGCTCGGTGCGCGACGAGTCCACCGTCCGCGACCTGCTCGTCTCCGTCGCTCCAGCGCACATCCGCGACGCCGCCCGCGCCGTCGACGCCGCCGAGCTCGCCATGATGGAGCACGACGACGAGCCCACCCAGCTCGCCTACGCGCAGGCGCTCGCGGACTGGGCCGACGCGCGCGGCTACGAGGCCGAGACGACCTGGGACGAGTGCACGACGGCCGCGTTCGGCGTCCCGTACGAGTCGGCCCAGTGGCGGCAGGTGCGCACGCTGTCGGGCGGCGAGCAGAAGCGGCTCGTGCTCGAGGCGCTGCTGCGCGGCCCGGACGAGGTGCTGCTGCTCGACGAGCCCGACAACTACCTCGACGTGCCCGGCAAGCGGTGGCTCGAGGACCAGCTCCGCGCGACGCGCAAGACCGTCCTGTTCGTCAGCCACGACCGCGAGCTCCTCTCGCGCGTCGCGCAGCGCATCGTGGCGCTCGAGGCGTCGCCGTCCGGGGCCGAGGCGTGGGTGCACGGCGGGTCGTTCGCCACCTTCCACGACGCCCGCAAGGAGCGGTTCGCCCGTTTCGAGGAGCTGCGCCGGCGCTGGGACGAGAAGCACGACCAGCTCAAGAAGCTCGTCGTGACGCTGCGGCAGGCGGCCGCGGTCTCGCACGCCATGGCGTCTCGGTACGCGGCCGCTCAGACGCGCCTGGCCAAGTTCGAGGAGGCCGGCCCGCCGCCCGAGCCGCCGCGGGACCAGGACATCACGATGCGGCTGCGCGGCGGCCGCACCGGGCTGCGGGCCGTGACGTGCGAGAGGCTCGAGCTCACCGGGCTCATGAAGCCGTTCGACCTCGAGGTGTTCTACGGCGAGCGCGTGGCCGTGCTCGGCTCCAACGGGTCGGGCAAGTCGCACTTCCTGCGGTTGCTCGCCGGGCAGGAGGTCGCGCACACCGGCACCTGGAAGCTCGGCGCACGCGTCGTGCCCGGGCACTTCGCCCAGACGCACGCGCACCCCGAGCTCTTCGGGCGCACGCTCGTCGAGATCCTCTGGACCGACCACGCGCTCGCGCTCGGCGCGGCGATGTCGGCCCTGCGCCGCTACGAGCTGACCGTCGCGGCCGAGCGGCCGTTCGAGAAGCTGTCCGGCGGCCAGCAGGCGCGCTTCCAGATCCTGCTGCTCGAGCTGTCCGGGTGCACGGCGCTGCTCCTCGACGAGCCGACGGACAACCTCGACCTGGAGTCCGCCGAGGCGCTGCAGGACGGCCTGGAGGCGTACGAGGGCACGGTGCTCGCGGTCACGCACGACCGCTGGTTCGCGCGCACGTTCGACCGCTTCCTCGTGTTCGGGTCCGACGGCGTGGTGCGCGAGACGCCCGAGCCCGTGTGGGACGAGCGCCGGGTCGAACGGGTGCGCTGAGCGCGGGTCAGCCGGCCCGGCTCGGGTGAGCTCCGGTCAGCCGGCCCGGCTCAGGTGGGCGAGGCAGAGGTCGGGGGCGGCGAACGGCTCGAGGCGCTCGACGGTGACGTCGCCACCCCAGACGTCGAGCGCCCCGCGCATGAGGCCGAGGTGCACGGGGCACACCACC
>CBINDH010000210.1:0-5078 GCA_966249365.1 uncultured Xylanimonas sp.
TACGTGACGGAAGTCACAGCCGCATATCGGAGCGAACGATGACGGACCATTCCACCAACCACACCCCCGCGACGCCCGGCGCCGGGCTCGCCGTCGAGGCATCGGGCCTGGTCAAGCACTTCACGTCGGGCAAGAAGGTCACCAAGGCGGTCGACGGCGTCGACCTCACGATCGCCGAGGGCAGCGTCTTCGGGCTCCTCGGTCCCAACGGCGCCGGCAAGACGACCATCGTCCGGATGCTCGCCACGCTGCTGGCGCCCGACGCCGGCAAGGCCCGCGTCCTGGGCCACGACGTCGTGCACGAGGCCGACAAGGTCCGCGCCTCGGTCGGGCTCACCGGCCAGTACGCGTCGGTCGACGAGGATCTCACGGGGTCGGAGAACCTCCGTCTGCTCGCCCGTCTCTACGGGTTCAAGGGCGCGACCGCCCGGCGGCGGACCGACGGGCTCCTCGAGGCGTTCGGGCTGGCCGACGCAGCCGACCGCCAGGTCAAGACCTACTCGGGTGGCATGCGACGGCGCATCGACCTCGCCGCGTCGCTCGTGCGCGCGCCTCGCGTGCTGTTCCTCGACGAGCCGACCACCGGCCTCGACCCCCGCAGCCGCAACCAGGTGTGGGACATCGTCCGGGTCCTCGTCGAGGACGGCGCCACGGTCCTGCTCACCACGCAGTATCTCGACGAGGCCGACCAGCTCGCCGACCGGATCGCCGTCATCGACCACGGCAGGCTCATCGCCGAGGGAACCGCGAGCGAGCTCAAGCGCTCCGTCGGCGAGGGGTCCGTCCACCTGCGCGTCGCGCACCCGGCGGACCGGGCGCGCGCGGCCGACGTCGTCGAACGCACGTTGCGCACCGGCGTCACCCTCGCGTCCGACCCACACGCGCTGTCCGCGCGCATCCCCGACGAGGCGGCCGACGCCGTCGTCGGGCTGCTGCCCGCACTCGCCGATGCCGGCATCGCCGTGCCGGAGTTCTCGCTCGGCCAGCCGAGCCTCGATGAGGTGTTCCTCGCCATCACCGGCAAGCCGCTGCCCGACGACGACGAGGCAGCCGACACCACCCGTCCCGCCGAGGAGGTCGCCTGATGACCACCGCCCAGACCGCCGGTGCCGACACGGTCACGCTCACGACCGCGAGCCTGCGGTCCGCCGTCGCGCTGACCGAGCACCCGAGCCGCCCGTCGCCGTTGTCCACCACGCTGACCTTCGGCTGGCGCGCGCTGCTGAAGATCAAGCACGTGCCCGAACAGCTCTTCGACGTGCTGGTCTCCCCCGTGATCTTCACCCTGATGTTCACGTACCTGTTCGGCGGGGCGATCGCCGGCTCCACCACCGCGTACATCCAGTTCCTGCTGCCGGGCATCCTCGTGCAGACCATCGTGATCGTGACCGTCTACACCGGGTACACGCTCAACACCGACATCACCAAGGGCGTGTTCGACCGGTTCCGGTCGCTGCCGATCTGGCGGCCGTCACCCATCGTCGGCGCCCTGCTCGGCGACACCGTCCGCTACACCGTCGCCTCGGTGATGTGCATCGGGCTCGGCCTGATCATCGGGTTCCGGCCCCAGGGCGGCGTCGTCGGCGTGGTGCTCGGCGTGCTCCTGCTGCTGGTGTTCGCATTCTCGCTGAGCTGGATCTTCACGATCCTCGGTCTGCTGCTGCGCACTCCCAACGCCGTGATGGGCGTCTCGATGATGGTCCTGATGCCGCTGACGTTCGCGTCGAACATCTTCGTCGACCCGGCGACCATGCCGACGGCGCTACAGCGCTTCGTCGAGATCAACCCCGTGAGTCACCTCGTCACCGCGGTGCGCGGGCTCATGGCCGGTCAGGCGGACAGCGGCGAGATCCTGTGGACCCTCGTCGCGGCGGCCGTGCTCACCGCCGTGTTCAGCCCGATCACGATGCGCCTCTACCGCACCCGCCACTGACCGCGGGCCGCGCTCAGCGGATCGTGGGCGCCGCCCGGTTGACCCACGTCTGGGTGACCTCCATGCCGAGCTTCTGGTAGAGCCCGAGAGCGCCCGTGCGCGAGTCGGTCGACAGCGTGGAGCGCACCGCCCCGTGCGAGCGCGCGACGGCGAACGCGTCCGCGAGCAGCGCCTGTGCGATGCCGCGCCCGCGCTGGTCGCGTCGCGTGGCGAGCTGTTCGACGTACCCCTCGGTGACGTCGTTGGGGTTCGACAGGAGGATCACGCAGACGGAGACGACGGCCCCGGTGTCATCGACGACGACGCGCAGGTGCCACGGCTCGAACCCGGGCCGCCGGATCACGGTCGCCACCCAGTCCTCGAACGGGCGCCGCGAGCGCTCCGACCACTCGAGGAACGCGTCCTCGATCACCCGCCAGCAGGCCTCGTGCTCGTCGTCGCGCGCCTGGCGGACCTCGAAGCCTGGCGGCAGGCCGCGCTCGGGGATCGCGGCGCCCTCCGGGAGCGACAGCACCCAGCTCGTCCAGCGCACCGCCCAGCCGAGCGCCTCGAGCTCCCGGTCCACGGGGCTCCCCTGCGGCACCGGCATGCCGATGGCGGCCGCCCCACCCTCGCCGGCCCGTTCGCGCATCCAGCGGGCGAGCTCGGCCTCGAACCCCTGCCCGCGCAGCTCGGGCAGCACGCCGAAGTCGCCGCGGTCGCCCGTGCTCACCTCGGCGAATGCGACCAGGTCGCCACCGGGCCCGACGACGCCGACGGTCGACGCGGCCACGTCGAACGAGGGACGCGACCACTCGGCCACGATGTCGGCCTCCTCGATGACCACCTCGCCGGTGTCGAGCAGCTCCACGGCGGCGAGGATCGCGGTCACGGAGGCGGCGTCGGCCGGCGTCAGCGGACGCTGGGAGAAGCCGGGCGGGAGCGAGAGCGGTGTGGGCACGCCGGAAGCGTGCCTGAGAAGCAGGACGCGCGCCAGCCGATTTCGGCCGGCGCGCGTCCCGTCGTCACGTCCGTGTTCAGCGCGGCAGCGCGCCCCTGCGGTACGGCCACGGGGCGTCGGCCGGGCGCAGCGAGGCCCACCCGCCGGCCCGTGCCGCGAACGCGGACATGGCGCCGACGATCGTCGACGGGTTGTGCAGCGACCCGTCGAGCACCCGCTCCACGACCTCGTCCAGCGGCACCCACCGCAGCTCCATGCCGGCCTCCTCCTCGGTGCGCTCGTGGCGCTCCGCCTCGGGGACCGGGCTCAGGTCGCGCGCCAGGAACACGCGCAGGGCCTCGTTGCTGATACCCGGGCTCGTGAGGAAGTCGGCGAGCACGTCCCAGCGCGCGGCGCGCAGGTCGGCCTCCTCGGCCAGCTCGCGCGCAGCCGCGAGCTGCGCGTCCTCGCCCTCGACGTCGAGCAGGCCCGCGGGGATCTCCCACAGCACCGAGCGCACGGGGTGCCGGTACTGGTTCACCAGCGCGACGCGCCCGTCGTCGTCGAGCGCGACGACCGCGACCGCACCGGGGTGGTCGACGTACTCGCGCATCGCCGTGCCGGCCTCGCCGAGGTCGACGTCGTCGCGGACGACGTCGATGATGCGACCCGATTACGCGACGTAGTCGCGCCGCCCCTAGGGGCGCGGCGCGACCACGTCGGCCACGCGGCCTGCGTCGCTCACGCGGTCTGCTGCTCGAGAGCGGCCGCGACGAGGCCGGCGAACAGCGGGTGCGGGCGCGTCGGGCGCGAGGTGAACTCCGGGTGCGCCTGCGTCGAGACGTAGTACGGGTGCACGTCCGCGGGCAGCTCGACGAACTCGACGAGCGAGCCGTCGGGCGACGTCCCGGACACGACCAGGCCTGCCGCCTCGAGCTCGGGACGGTACGCGTTGTTGACCTCGTAGCGGTGGCGGTGACGCTCCGAGACCTGCTCGGTGCCGTACACCTTGGCGACCTGCGAGCCCGGCGTCAGCGTCGCCGGGTAGCCGCCGAGACGCATCGTGCCGCCCAGGTTGCCCTTGCCCTCGACGAACGCGAGCTGCTCCTCCATGGTCGCGATGACCGGGTGCGCGCTCTTCGGGTCGAACTCGGTCGACGAGGCGTCGGCGTAGCCGAGCACGTTGCGCGCGTACTCGATGACCATCGACTGCAGGCCCAGGCAGATGCCGAGCGTCGGCACCTTGTTCTCGCGCGCCCAGCGCAGCGCGCCGATCTTGCCGTCGATGCCGCGCACGCCGAACCCGCCGGGCACGAGCACCGCGTCGGCGCCCTCGAGAGACGCCTGCGCGCCCTCGGGCGTCTGGCAGTCGTCGGCGGCGACCCAGCGGATCGACACCTTGGCGTTGTTGGCGAACCCGCCGGCGCGCAGCGCCTCGGTCACCGACAGGTAGGCGTCGGGCAGGTCGATGTACTTGCCGACGAGGGCGACCTCGACGTTGCCGCTCGGGTTGTGCACCGACTCGAGCACCGTGTTCCACGCGTCCCAGTCGACGTCGTGGAACGGCAGGTCGAGACGGCGCACCACGTAGGCGTCCAGGCCCTCCGCGTGCAGCACGCGGGGGATGTCGTAGATGCTCGGTGCGTCCGCGGCGTTGACGACGGCCTCGTTGTCGACGTCGCAGAACAGCGCGATCTTGCGCTTCATCGCCTCGGGGATGTGGCGGTCCGAGCGCAGCACGAGCGCGTCCGGCTGGATACCGATGTTGCGCAGCGCGGCCACCGAGTGCTGCGTCGGCTTCGTCTTGAGCTCCTGCGCCGGGCCGATGTACGGCACCAGCGAGACGTGCAGGAAGAAGCAGTTGTCACGGCCGAGCTCGTGGCGCACCTGGCGGGCCGCCTCGAGGAACGGCAGCGACTCGATGTCGCCGACCGTGCCGCCGATCTCGGTGATGATGACGTCGACGTCGTCGCCCGCCTGCGCGCGCATGCGCTCCTTGAGCGCGTCCGTGATGTGCGGGATGACCTGCACCGTGTCACCGAGGTACTCGCCGCGGCGCTCCTTGGCGATGACGCTCGAGTAGATCTGGCCCGTCGTGACGTTCGAGGAGCGCGGCAGCTCGACGTCGAGGAAGCGCTCGTAGTGGCCGATGTCCAGGTCCGTCTCGGCGCCGTCCTCGGTGACGAACACCTCGCCGTGCTGGAACGGGTTCATCGTGCCCGGGTC
>CBINDH010000211.1:0-5051 GCA_966249365.1 uncultured Xylanimonas sp.
CGGCTGTGACTTCCGTCACGTTACGTCGACCGACTGGACTCCGACAGAGATTTCCTCGGGACGGTCCGGTCAGTTCGCGGGACGCGAAACGAGAGTCCGCCTCTGCGACCGCCCGACGGCGGTGGTGCACTGGGAGGGCGTCGCATCGAGGCGACGCCGCCACCGAGGGGACCGTCATGCCGCTCAACATGGACGTGAAGATCGAGCTGATCCACGTGCCGGTCACGGACGTCGACCGCGCCAAGGACTTCTACGAGACCGCGTGCGGGTTCCACGTCGACCAGGACCACAGCCCGGCGCCCGGGCTGCGCTTCGTGCAGGTCACGCCGCCCGGGTCGGCGTGCTCGATCGCGTTCGGCACCGGGCTCGGCAACACGATCGCGCCGGGCAATCTTGACGTGATCCAGGCCGTCGTCCCCGACGCCGACGCCGCGCTCGCCCAGCTGCGCGAGGGGGGCGTCGCGGCGCAGGGCGTCGACGAGCAGCCGTGGGGCCGGTTCGTCACGTTCGCCGACCCGGACGGCAACCGCTGGACGCTGCAGGAGCTGCCCCCGCGCTGAGTGGGCGCGAGCCGCCTCAGGCGCGCGTGCGCAGGTGCAGCGTCGCGTGCGCCGTCGCCCAGATGAGCAGGGCGGCGCCGAGCATGTGGAGGCCGACCAGCACGATGGGCAGGCCGGTGAAGTACTGCGCGTAGCCGATCGCGCCCTGGAGCAGCGTGACGGCGACGAGCACCCACGCGGCCCGGCGGGCGGCCGCGACGGCCGGCGTCGTCGTGCGGTACAGCAGGAACAGCAGCACGGCGAGGGCCCCGAGGAACGCGTACACCGACGCCGAGTGCGTCCGCGTGATCAGCAGCGGGTCGAACGCGAAGCGATAGCCGACCTCGGTGTCACCCGAGTGCGGGCCCGAGCCGGTGACCAGCACGCCCAGCGTGACGACCGGGACGAGCAGCAGGCCCAGCGCCCAGCCGGCGGCGCGCACGAGCGGTCCGGCGATCGGCGTCGGGGCGCCGTCGCCCTCGCCGTGTCGGTGCAGGAGCCACGCGGAGCACCAGACGAGCGCCGCCGAGACGCCCATGTGCAGCGACACCCAGCGCGGGTCGAGCTCGAGCAGCACGACGATGCCGCCGATGACCGCCTGGGCGACCACGCCGGCGATCGGCACGATCCCGAGCACCCGGTAGTCGCGCGCACGGGTGCGGTCCGTCCAGACGAGGGCGAGCACGGCGATCGCAATCGCGAGCAGCAGGAACGTGATCGTCCGGTTCCCGAACTCGACGAACTGGTGGTACGTCGTCTCGGGGTGGTAGCGGGGCGTGAACGTGCCCGGCATGCACTGGGGCCACTCGCTGCACCCCAGGCCCGAGCCGGTCAGGCGGACGGCACCACCGCTGACGATGATGAACACCTGCCCGATGACGTTGGCGAGCAGCACCCACCGGGTCCGGGGGCGGTTGCGCTCGATGAGGTCGCTCACCCGCTCGCCGAACCGGCGGGTCGTGGTGGTGGTCTCGGTCACGGCGTCCAAACTAGTGCCCAGAGGGTGGGTCCCACGACGCCCGGGTTGTGAGATTGGCCCGGCTCACTGCCAGCGGAACAGGCGTGACGCGCCCCAGGAGAGCACCGCGGTCCAGCCCACGAGGGCGACGATCGCGAGCGGCGGCACCCCGCCGCCCGACAGCGCGCCGCGCATCGCCTCGCCCAGCGCGCCCGACGGCAGCCAGGTCGCGACCTGCGCGAGCCCGTCCGGCAGGCGGTCCGGCGGCACGAGCACGCCGCCGCCGACGATGAGGAGCACCAGCAGGAGGTTCGCGAAGGCGAGCACGCCCTCGGCCCGCAGCACGCCCGCGAGCAGGAGGGCGAGCGCGGTGAACGCGGCCGTGCCGAGCAACCCGGCACCGAACGCCGCGGCGACCCCGGCGACGTGGGGGCGCCAGCCGAGCCCGAGGGCGACGGCCGACAGCACGATCGCCTGCACGATCTCGATCGTGAGTACGCCGAGCACCTTGCCCGCGAGCAGGCCACGGCGGCCCAGGGGAGTGGTCGCCATGAGGCGGAGCACCCCGTTGCGCCGGTCGAACGCCGTGGCGATGGCCTGCGAGGTGAACGCCGTCGCCATGACCGCGACCGCGATCACGCCCGGGGTCACGAAGTCGATGCGCGTCGCGCCGTCGGTCTCGAGCTCGAAGATCGGGGTGCTGACGAGGCCCACGAGGAGGAACAGCGGCAGCGCGATCGTGACGAGGAGCTGCTCGCCGTTGCGCAGGATGGTCCGCGTCTCGAAGGCGGTCTGCGCGGCGATGCGGCGCCAGGCGGGCGCGGCGGCCGGTGCGGGTACGGCGGTCATCGCAGGTTCCTCCCCGTCAGGTCGAGGAAGACGTCCTCGAGCGTGCGCCGCCCGACGGTCACGGAGGCGTCGGTGACGCCGTGCTCCGCGAGCCACGCGGACAGCGCGGCGACGTCGAGCTCGGGCGGTGCGGTGAACCGCACGGTGGTCTCGGTGCCGGCGTCCGGTTCGGCGGCGAGCAGCTCGGGCACGGTGCCTGTGGCGATCACCACACCGCGGTCGACGACGTGGACGACGTCGGCCAGCGTCTCGGCCTCGTCCATGAGGTGCGTGGTGAGCACGACGGCGACGCCGTCGGCCCGCAGCTCGCGCACCAGGTCCCACACCGCACGGCGCGACTGCGGGTCGAGCCCGGCGCTCGGCTCGTCGAGGAAGACCAGCTCGGGGCGGCCGACGACGGCGCACGCGAGCGCGAGCCGCTGCCGCTGCCCGCCGGACAGCCGCCGCACCGCGGTCTTGGCGAACCCGCCGATCCCGAGCCGCTCGACGAGCTCGTCGACGGGTCGGGGCGCGGCGTACATCGCGGCGACGTGGCGCAGCACCTCGAGGGCGCGCGCACCCGACGGGAGGCCGCCGTCCTGCAGCATCACGCCGACGCGCGGCCGGAGGGTGACGGCGTCCGCGAGGGGGTTGTGTCCCAGCACCTGGACGCTGCCGGCGTCGGGCGTACGGAGACCTTCGCAACACTCGATCGTGGTGGTCTTGCCGGCGCCGTTGGGGCCGAGGACGGCGGTGACCTCGCCTCGGCGGGCGGTCAACGAGAGGCCGTCGACGACGGCGCGGCCGCCGTAGCGCTTGACCAGCCCGTTCACGACCAGCGCTGCGTCGTCGGGCGCGTGGTCTTCGGAGGCGGGCGGCGCGGGGCTCGCGCCCGCGGACGGGGCAGGGATGCTCACGCCCGGATCGTACGCGCAGGCCCAGGTCGGAGCGGCGGGAGGTGAGGTAAGCCTTCCTTGACACCCGGGATTACGCAACGGGTATGTTCCCTATATCGCGCACGCCACGACGGACACCGGTGCGCACCCAACGGAGCCACGGAGGAGGGGGACGACTGTGACCACGCAGGGCATCGACGTCACGCCCGCCGAGGAGCTCGCCGAGTCGACGCGCCGCCGCGTCCTCGAGCTGGTCGCGAGCGACGGTCCCGTGACCGCCGCCGACCTCGCGGCCCGGCTCGGGCTCACGTCGGCCGGCGTGCGCCGCCACCTCGCCCAGCTCGAGGAGGAGGGCACCATCACGGTGCACGCCGCCCCCGGCGGGGCGCCCGTCCGCCGCGGACGGCCCGCGCGTGCGTACGTCGTCACGTCGTCCGGCCAGGCCGAGCTGCAGGACGCGTACTCCGAGGTGGCCGTCCAGGCGCTGCGGGCGCTGCGCGCCGCGGCCGGCGAGGCGGCCGTCGCGCGGTTCGCCGCCGAGCGCTTCGAGAGCGTCACGGAGCGGCTCGCCACGATGGTCACGTCGACCGACCCGACCGAGCGGGCCGCGCAGCTCGCCGCGGCACTCTCGGGCGAGGGTTACGCTGCGTCGGTGCGGCCCGTGGCGGCCGCCACGCTGGTGCCCATCGCCCAGCTGTGCCAGGGCCACTGCCCGGTCCAGCACGTCGCCGAAGAGTTCCCCGAGCTGTGCGAAGCGGAAGCTCGCGCGTTCGCGGAGCTGCTCGGCACCCACGTCCAGCGCCTGGCCACGATCGCGGGCGGCGCGCACGCCTGCGTCACGAACCTCCCCCTGGGCGTCGCCCAGACCGATACGGCGCAGATCCCGGAAGGAACACGATGACTGCACCCACCGAGCAGCGCACCGACGACGAGATCATCGCGTCGATCGGCTCGTACGAGTACGGCTGGCACGACTCCGACGACGCGGGCGCCAGCGCGCAGCGCGGCCTGTCGGAGGACGTCGTGCGCAACATCTCGGCGCTCAAGAAGGAGCCCGAGTGGATGCTCAACCAGCGTCTCAAGGCGCTGCGCCTGTTCGGCAAGAAGCCGATGCCGTCCTGGGGCGCGGACCTGTCGGGCATCGACTTCGACAACATCAAGTACTTCGTGCGGTCCACGGAGAAGCAGGCCTCCTCGTGGGAGGAGCTGCCCGAGGACATCAAGATGACGTACGACCGCCTGGGCATCCCCGAGGCGGAGAAGCAGCGCCTCGTCGCCGGCGTCGCCGCGCAGTACGAGTCCGAGGTCGTCTACCACCAGATCCGCGAGGACCTGGAGGCGCAGGGCGTCATCTTCGTCGACACCGACACGGGCCTGCGCGACTACCCGGAGATCTTCCAGGAGTACTTCGGCACCGTGATCCCCGCGGGCGACAACAAGTTCGCCGCGCTCAACTCGGCCGTGTGGTCGGGCGGGTCGTTCGTCTACGTGCCGCCGGGCGTGCACGTCGAGATCCCGCTGCAGGCCTACTTCCGTATCAACACGGAGAACATGGGCCAGTTCGAGCGGACGCTGATCATCGCCGACGAGGGCTCGTACGTGCACTACGTCGAGGGCTGCACCGCCCCGATCTACTCGAGCGACTCGCTGCACTCGGCCGTCGTCGAGATCATCGTCAAGAAGAACGCCCGCGTGCGGTACACGACGATCCAGAACTGGTCGAACAACGTGTACAACCTCGTGACCAAGCGCGCCACGGCCGCCGAGGGCGCCACCATGGAGTGGGTCGACGGCAACATCGGCTCCAAGGTGACGATGAAGTACCCGGCC
>CBINDH010000212.1:0-5042 GCA_966249365.1 uncultured Xylanimonas sp.
CGGCGGGCATCAGGCCTCCGGTCACCTTGGCGGTGACGGCGCCCAGCCACTCGGCCTCTCGGCGGGGCGCGGACGGGAGCAGCGTGCCCGCAAGGCGCTGCAGGCCGCGCGTCGCGAACGGCGCCAGGCCCATGACCTTGAGGCCGTTCTTGCGGACGGCCTTGCGCAGGCGCAGGAAGAGGTAGCCGCCCTCCTCCTCGGCCTCGAGGCCCGCGAGGAGCACCAGCGGAGCCTTCTCGAGGTCGCCGAACGTCACGCCGATGCCCGTGCCGGCGACGGTGCTCGCGAGGAACGCCGCCTCCTCGGCCGAGTGCACGCGGGCGCGCTGGTCGACGTCGTCGGTGCCGAGCACGGTGCGCGCGAAGCGCGACCACGCGGTCGCGTCGTCGAGGGTGAGGCGGCCGCCGGGCAGCACGCCCACACCGCCCTTCTCCTTCGCGGCGGCCAGGCCCTCGGCCGCGAGCTCGAGCGCCTCGACCCACGAGGCGGGGCGCAGCTCGCCGTCCTCACGGACCAGCGGGGTGGTGATGCGGTCCGGGGCGGACTGCCACTGGAACGCGAAGCGGTCCTTGTCGGTGATCCACTCCTCGTTGACGACCGGGTCCTCGCCCGCGAGGCGGCGCATCACGGTGCCGCGGCGGTGGTCGATGCGGATCGCCGCACCCGAGGAGTCGTGCTCCGAGATGCCCGGGGTCGACACGAGGTCGAACGGGCGGGCGCGGAAGCGGTACGACGCGTTGGTCAGCGCACCCACCGGGCAGATCTGGATCGTGTTGCCCGAGTAGTACGAGGCGAACGGGCTGCCGTCCGGGGTCTGCGCGCCCTCGAACTCGGTCGCGTCGGGCGCGACGCCGTCGGACGCGAAGCCCAGGACGTCGACGTCGAACCGGCCGATCTGCTGGGACGCGCCACGCTTCTGCAGCGCGATGAACGCGTCGCCCGCGATCTCGTCGCTGAAGCGGGTGCAGCGCTGGCACAGCACGCAGCGCTCGCGGTCGAGCAGGATCTCGGTCGAGACCGGGATCGGCTTCTCGAAGACGCGCTTGACGTCGATGAACCGGCTGTCGGGACGGCCGTTGCTCATCGCCTGGTTCTGCAGGGGGCACTCGCCGCCCTTGTCGCAGACGGGGCAGTCGAGGGGGTGGTTCATCAGGAGGAGCTCCATGACCCCCTCCTGCGCCTTGTCGGCCACCGGCGAGGTCTGCGCGGTGCGCACGACCATGCCCGGCGTGGACTCGAGGGTGCACGAGGCCTGCGGCTTCGGCATCGGGCGCATCGTGCCGTCGGGGCCCGGGGTGGCGACCTCGACGAGACACTGGCGGCAGGCGCCGACCGGCTCGAGCAGCGGGTGGTCGCAGAACCGCGGGACCTCGATGCCGAGCTTCTCGGCGGCACGGATCACCAGGGTGCCCTTGGGCACGGTGACCTGCAGGTCGTCGATCGTGAGCGTGACCGTCTCGACCGGCGCCTCGGCGCCCGTGGACTTGTCAGCGGTCGCTGTCATCAGTGGCCTCCCGCCGCTCCGGCGAGGGCGCCGGTCTTCTGCTTGGGCGTGTAGTCGAACAGCGCGGACTTCACGGGGTCGAACGGGCACCCGTGGTTGTCGATGTGCGCCTGGTACTCGTCGCGGAACAACTCGATCGAGCTCGTCACGGGCGAGGTGGCTCCGTCGCCGAGCGCGCAGAACGCACGGCCGAGGATGTTGTCGCACAGGTCGACCATGAGGTCGATGTCCCCGTCGACGCCGCCGCCGTTCTCGATGCGGGCGAGCACCTGCTTGAGCCAGAACGTGCCCTCGCGGCACGGCGTGCACTTCCCGCAGGACTCGTGCGCGTAGAAGTCCATCCACCGGCTCACGGCGCGCACCACGCACGTGGTCTCGTCGAAGATCTGCAGCGCGCGCGTGCCCAGCATGGACTTCGCGGCGCCGACCGACTCGTAGTCGAGCGGGATGTCGAGGTGGGACTCGTCGAACATCGGCGTCGACGACCCGCCGGGCGTCCAGAACTTGATCTGGTGCCCCTCGCGGATGCCGCCGGCCATGTCGAGCAGCTCGCGCAGCGTGATGCCGAGCGGGGCCTCGTACTGGCCGGGGCGCGTGACGTGGCCGGACAGGGAGAACAGGCCCATGCCCTGCGACTTCTCGGTGCCCATCGAGGCGAACCAGTCGGCACCGTTGCGCACGATCGACGGCACGGACGCGATCGACTCGACGTTGTTGACGACGGTCGGGCGTGCGTACAGGCCCTCGACGGCGGGGAACGGCGGCTTGAGGCGCGGCTGGCCGCGGCGGCCCTCGAGCGAGTCGAGCAGCGCCGTCTCCTCACCGCAGATGTACGCGCCGGCACCCGCGTGCACGGTCACGTCGAGGTCGTAGCCGCTGCCCAGGATGTTCTTGCCCAGGTAGCCGGCGTCGTACGCCTCCTGCACCGCGTTGAGCAGGCGGCGGTAGACGTGCAGGACCTCGCCGCGCACGTAGATGAACGCGTGGTGGCAGTTGATCGCGAAGCTCGTGATCGCCACGCCCTCGACGAGGTGCTGCGGGCTGGCCATCATCAGCGGGATGTCCTTGCACGTGCCCGGCTCGGACTCGTCCGCGTTGACCACCAGGTAGCGCGGCTTGCCGTCGTCCGGAGGCAGGAAGCTCCACTTGAGGCCCGTGGGGAAGCCCGCGCCGCCACGGCCGCGCAGGCCGGACGCCTTGACGGCGCCCACGATGTCGGCGGGGTCCATCGTCAGGGCCTTGCGCAGGCCCTCGTACCCGTGCGCGGTGGCGACGTACGTCTCCAGCGCCCAGGACCGGTCCTTGTCCCAGGTGTCCGTCAGGACGGGGGTCAGGGTGGTCACTCCTCGCCTCCCTGGTCAGTGGGCGTGACGGGCTTGCGCTCGGCGCTCGACCCGGGCTCGCCCGCGGCGGGGGTGCCCTCGGACGCCGTCTGGCCGGCGGCCTCCGCCAGCGGTGCCGGCGCGGTCCAGCCGTTCTCACGGGCCAGCTTCAGGCCGGCGAGGGTGGGGGCGCCCGCGACGCCGCCCTCCTCCGCCCGACCGTCGGGGAACCCCGCCAGGACGCGGCTCATCGCCTTGAACGAGCAGACGCTGTCCGCGCCGCGCGTCGGGCGCACCGGCTTGCCGGCCACCAGGTCGTCGACGACGGCGGTGGCGGACTCGGGCGTCTGGTTGTCGAAGAACTCCCAGTTGACCATCATCACGGGCGCGTAGTCGCAGGCCGCGTTGCACTCGACGCGCTCGAGCGTGATCGCACCGTCCTGCGTGGTCTCGTCGTGCCCGACGCCGAGGTGCTCGCTCAGCTCGTCGAAGATCGCGTCGCCGCCCATGACCGCGCACAGCGTGTTGGTGCACACGCCGACGGTGTAGGTGCCGTTGGGGTGGCGCTTGTACTGCGTGTAGAAGGTGGCGACGGCGCTGACCTCGGCCGGGGTGAGCCCCAGCGTCTCGGCGCAGAACCGGATGCCGTCCGGGCTCACGTAGCCGTCCACCGACTGCACCAGGTGCAGCATCGGCAGCAGGCCCGATCGCGGGTCCGGGTAGCGGGCGACGATGGCCTCGGCGTCCGCCGTGAGGGACGCGAGAGTCGCAGCGTCGTAGGTCATCGGTCGACACCTCCGAGCACGGGGTCCAGGGATGCCACGGCGACCACGACGTCGGCCACCTGGCCGCCCTCGCACAGCACCGAGACGGCCTGGAGGTTGTTGAATGACGGGTCGCGGAAGTGCGCCCGGTACGGACGGGTCCCGCCGTCGGACACCAGGTGGACGCCGAGCTCGCCGCGCGGGTGCTCGACGGTCTGCCACGCCTGGCCGACGGGGACGCGGAAGCCCTCCGTGACGATCTTGAAGTGGTGGATCAGGGCCTCCATCGAGGTGCCCATGATCTTCTTGATGTGCTCGAGCGAGTTGCCCTGGCCGTCGGCGCCGACCGCGAGCTGCGCGGGCCAGGCGATCTTCTTGTCCGCGACCATGACGGGCTCGCCGACCGTGGCGTCCAGGCGCTCGAGCGTCTGCTCGACGATCTTGAGCGACTGGTAGCACTCCTCGAGCCGCAGCACGACGCGGTCGAACGTGTCCGCGTTGTCCGACACCGGGACGTCGAAGTCGTAGGTCTCGTAGCCGCAGTACGGGAACGCCTTGCGCACGTCGTACGGCAGGCCGGCCGAGCGGAGCACCGGGCCCGTGATGCCGAGCGCCATGCACCCGGCGAGGTTGAGCGAGCCGGTGCCCACCAGGCGGGCCTTGAAGATCGGGTTGGCGAGCATGAGGTCGCCGAGCTGGCCGAGGTAGTGCTTGATCTGCGGGATCGTCTTGCGCACCTGGTCGGTCAGGCCCTCGGGCACGTCCTGCGCGACGCCGCCGGGACGGACGTACGCGTGGTTCATGCGCAGACCAGTGACGGCCTCGAGGATCTTGAGGATCTCCTCGCGCGCCGTGAACCCGATCGTCATGATCGTGGTGGCGCCCATCTCGTTGCCGCCCGTGCCGAGGCACACCAGGTGGGAGGCGATGCGGTTGAGCTCCATCATGAGCACGCGGATGACGTTGGCCCGCGCGGGGACGTCGTCCGTGATGCCCAGCAGCTTCTCGACGGCGAGGCAGTACGCCGTCTCCTGGAAGAGCGGCGCCAGGTAGTCCATCCGGGTGCAGAACGTGGTGCCCTGCGTCCAGGTGCGGAACTCCATGTTCTTCTCGATGCCGGTGTGCAGGTAGCCGATGCCCGCGCGGGCCTCGGTCACCGTCTCGCCGTCGAGCTCGAGGATGAGGCGGAGCACGCCGTGCGTCGACGGGTGCTGCGGGCCCATGTTGACGACGATGCGCTCCTCGCCGACGACCTCGCGGGCGATCTCGTCCCAGTCGCCGCCCGACGCCTCGAAGTAGGCGACGCCCTCGGCCATGGACTCGTCGGCGGCGCGGGTGGCGTGGAAGGTTCCAGCGGTCACGAGTAGCTCCTGCGCGTGTCGGGGGGCGGCACCGTGGCGCCCTTGTACTCCACCGGGATGCCGCCGAGCGGGTAGTCCTTGCGCTGCGGGT